>CAZFQV010000067.1:0-9117 GCA_964521175.1 uncultured Sphingobacterium sp. | reverse complement strand
GCTCAAAACGACTATATCTCAGATTAAATTTGTCCATGCCGGGGAGACAGTAGGCTATGGAAGGGCTGGGAAAATGCCTGATGGAGGCACTATTGCGACGATTAAAATTGGCTATGCCGATGGCTATAATCGCAGATTTGGTAACGGTCTGGGCCGGATGCTCGTAAAAGGGGAAGAAGTGCGAACGGTAGGACATATCTGTATGGATATGTGTATGATCGATATTAGTGGCATCCAGGCCGAAGAAGGAGACGAGGTAATTGTTTTTAACGATATCATCCGGGTGGAAGATCTGGCAGAACAATTGGGTACTATACCCTATGAAGTGCTCACGGGTATATCGCAAAGGGTAAAAAGAGTTTATTATTATGAATAAGATTATCAGGACTTTACTAAATTACATGATCAGGGGCGCCCTGGCCATTTTACCGATTGCAGCAGCGATTTTTTTCATTTACTGGATATTCATTAAGGTGGATTCCGCATTGAATTTAAGCGGAGTAATCTTGGTAGACCAGATGGGAAGGCCTGTCTATATTCCGGGATTAGGGATACTGACGGTGATCGTTACATTTATCGTGGCGGGTATAATAGTTACGAATTTGATTACTCAGCCGATTAGTAAATGGTTTAGCCGCTGGATGCGCAAGCTTCCGGTATTTAATACCGTTTACTCATCGTTTAAAGATCTAACAGAGGCCTTTGTAGGGGACGATAAAAAATTCAGTGAACCGGTGCTTGTCGATGTAAATGGCTATGGTCTCAAAAAGGTGGGTTTCTTAACGCAAAAGGATCTTGCAAAGATTGGGCTGGCAGGAGAAGTAGCGGTATATTTTCCCTGGTCCTATTCAATTGCCGGAGAATTATGTATTGTAACTGCCGATAGGGTAAAGCCTTTGAAAATGAGTGCCAACGAGGCCATGAAGTTTATCGTTTCAGGCGGGGTGAGTAACCTTTCCTAAACAGGCATGAAGCTTTATTCTTCATTGTAACGGTAGTTTCTCCCTGGCCGGGCCTTGCTACCGGCCTCCCCGCCAACGCATGTTCAGTTAGCAGGCAAAGAAGATGCGGTCTCCGAAAAGATGCTTTACTTAAGGAGTGTTGCCGGGCACAAGAAATTCGTGCCTCCGCTATTATTCAGTTATCGGAAGAAAACCTAGGTGTAGGTTTCGATAGAGTTAAAAATTCTGCTTTTCAGGTAGAAAACTATTCAATCAAGCTCCAGATTGCCTAAATTCTAAGAACCTATGGTTAAATTAGTTTTTAAAAAGTATATTCGCTGTACCTTAATAAAGGACAGTTGTTCTTCTGTTATTTATAAATATTGACTTTACCTGTTCGTTTCAATGTTTTAATTGCGCAGTTCCCTGATTAGTTATGATATTTTCCTGTTATAAAAATTTTTTATTTGCATTCGTATGTTGTCTTCTTACGGTGCAAATCGCCTGGGCAAATATATTAGTACCCACACCTCCGGTCATTACTTCCTTCTCCCCGTTAAGCGCTGAATCCGGAACGAGCGTAACCATTAACGGTTCGGGCTTTAACGCTACAGCTTCTCTGAACTCGGTTTATTTTGGGGCAGTTAAAGCGACTGTTACTTTAGCAAGCGCTAATAGTTTAACGGTTACTGTCCCTGTAGGGAGTACGTTTGCTCCAATAACAGTCACAAATACAGAAATTAATTCCTCTGCACTGAGCTCTAAATATTTTCACCCCGTTTTTTCACCAAATAAAAGTTCATTTATACCGTCGGATCTGGCTACTGCTGAAGTCTTTAACCCCGGAACCAACACCGTAGCTGTAGCGTTTGGTGATTTAGACGGAGATGGTAAACCGGACATAGTTTCTGTAAATGCCGGCTCTAACAATCTCAGCATTCTGCAAAATACTTCGATTCCAGGGACTATAATAGCCGGTAGTTTTTCAAAGGTGAGTGATTTGAGTACTGGAAATAGTCCGCAGGAGGTTTATCTGGCTGACTTGAATAATGATGGAAAGTTAGATATCGTGGTTAATAATTCTGGAGATAACACGGTCAGTATTTTTTTAAATAAGAGCACGGGTACGGGCAACTTTATTTTCGATGTCAAGGCCGATTTTACGACCGGAACCCAGCCAACCCGGATGGCTGTAGGGGATATCGATGGAGATGGGAAGCTCGATATTGTTACGACCAGTCGAACAGAAAACAAAATGTCCATCTTGAAAAATACTGGTTTTGACGGAACGGTGAATTTTGATACCCATGTTGAATATGGCACAGATTTAGAACCATTGGGTGTGGTTATTGGCGATTTAGACCGGGATGGCAAATCCGATATTGCTTTAATCACTTATTCAGGTAATAATGTATCCGTTTTCCGAAATACCGCGACTACAGGGATAATAGATGCAGCAAGCCTGGCTACGATGAAAAACTTCCCTGTAGGTGGCAGGCCTCAGGCGATAGCAACAGGAGATATTGATGGTGACGGTAAATTGGAAATTGTAACTACTTATTGGGCAGGCAGCGGGATTTCAATATTACGTAATACAAGCATCGGATCAGGAAATATTAATTTTGCAGGTGTAGTAAGTTTTGCCGTCGGCAGTAGTACCTACTGGTTAATCTGGGTGACATGAACGGCGACGGAAAGCTGGATATCATAGCTTCGGATCCCAATAATATACTTCTGATGACTAACCTGACGAGCGCGGGCAATATTAATGCTACGGATTTTCCTGTGAAATTACGGATTCCATTGAGTGGTTCACCCAGAGTATTTATTGGTGATTTGGACGGCGACGGTAGGCCCGAGATTGTAGGTACCAATGACAAGGTATCTATTTTAAAAAACCACCTCCCCATACCGGTAGCTATAAGTGCAGTTTCACCAATAAATGCCGCACCCGGTACAGCTTTGGCCATCTCGGGTGCTAATTTTAGCCCGACAGCCTCAGATAATATCGTTTATTTTGGGGCGGCTAAAGCAGTGCCTACAGCGATCACCGGTACTACGGAACTCACTGTAAAAGTGCCTGATGGCGCTAGTTATGGCCCCTGAACTGTTACCAACACCTCAAACAATTCTTTGGCTTATAGTCAGCAATTTTTCCAGCCTACGTTTTTATCCTGGAAGAATTCATTTAGTTCAAATGATCTGGCTGCAAAACTGGACTTTGCAGCGGGGAATACACCCAATTCGGTGAGCGCCGCCGATATGGACGGGGATGGTAAGCCTGATATCATAGTGGCCAATAGAACGACGAACAAAATATCTATTTTATTGAACTCAGCTTCTTCCGGAGCTTTTTCGGCAGGGAGTCTAAGTAAAACAGAAATAGACCCGGGTGTTTCTTTAAGGCACGTCACCATTGGCGACGTGAATATGGATGGCGAGCCGGATATTATTTTTTCACTTGCAAGCGATGATTACGTCAGGGTGATGATTAATACGAGTACTGCGGGTAATTTAAGCTTTTCAACAAGCTCCGATTTTTATGCAGGGGACGATAATGATGAGATTACCAGTATTTCGGTTCACGATATCGACTCTGATGGTAAGCCTGACATAATTGCCACCCTTGATGTAACATCCGGTAATCTCAGAATATTGCGAAATACAACCATTCCCGGATCGTCAATGGTTAGCTTTACAAGTGGTAGTAATGCCTCTTATAACCTAAGTGGAACAAGGGCAAGAAGAATCGCCATTGGCGATCTCGATGGCGATGGTAAACCGGAAATCGTCGCAGCTTTTTATACATTAAATTACACAGAAGGAGGGGGTTCCAAAGTCACTGTATTAAAAAATGAAAGTTATCCCGGTTTAATTAAGTTTAATAGTACACAAACTCCATATGCCACCGGAACCGGTCCTTATGATGTCGCTTTGGGAGATCTTGATGGCGATGGTAAACTGGACATCGTAACCAGCAATTTAGCAGATGGCGCTGGAAGTACAGTATCAATCTTGCGTAATACGGGAACCGGATTTGCTGCCTTTGAAAGTTTTCCTACAGGAAACCAACCCAAAGGAATTGCAATTGCTGATATGAATGGGGACGGTAAACCTGAAATTATTACATCCAATATTAATCCCACTGCCAGTTCAATTTCCGTACTTAACAATGCCAGTACTTCGGGCAGTCTGGCTTTTAGTACGAATCTTAATTTTACGTCGGGAATTCTTCCGAATATTTTATTGGTTAACGACCTGGATAGTGACGGTAGACCTGAAATTATTACTGGAAATTATATGGATAATACGATTTCGGTATTTAAAAATACTTTAGAAATTCCTGCACCTGTAATCAGTTCATTTACACCGGTCAGTGCAAAAAAAGGTACTACGATAAGTATTACTGGAACTCGTTTTTCGGGTGCTACGTCTGTGAAGTTTGGAGGTGTTGAGGCGACATCTTATACTGTAGTTTCTGCTGCCAGCATCACTGCGGTTGTAGGCGATGGTAGTTCAGGCGATATTACTATAACCACACCTTCAGGCACCGGAACGCTTGCTGGATTTAGCTACCTGGCCAGTGATGCAAGCCTGGCTTCCATTAGTTTAAGTTCTGGTACGTTAAGCCCGGTGTTTGCAAGTGGTGTAACTTCTTATAGTGCATCAGTGAACAATCTTGTGGATTCTATTACTGTTACACCCATGAGCGGGGAAGCTAATGCCAGCGTGACGGTAAATGGCGCAGCGGTAGTAAGCGGTTCCGCATCGGATAAGATTGCATTGGCCGTGGGTAATAATACGATCACTACAGTGGTTACTGCACAGGATGGTAACACAGTGAAAACATACATAATAACAGTTACCCGTGCCGTTTCCAGCGATGCAACCCTGGCTTCGATCAATTTGAGCAGCGGCACCCTAAAGCCGGAGTTTGCGTCAGGTACCCTTACTTATAGTGTTAATGTCGGTCATGAAATTAGTTCAATCGCAATTACACCAACTCTCAACGCATCAAACGCTACGTTGAAAATAAACGAAACTGCATTGGTCAGTGGTAATACTTCGGGCAATATTCCATTAAAAGTGGGCACCAATGACATTATACTATTGGTTACCGCCGCAGACGGCAGTACGGCGAAAACCTATACGCTATCTGTTAATCGCGCTGCCTCAAGTGACGCGACTCTTACCTCAATAGGCTTGAGTAATGGTACCTTAAGTCCTGTTTTTGCGTCCGGAGCGATCGCCTATACGGCGTCGGTGAATAATTCGGTGAGCTCAATCACGGTTACTCCAACGCTGACTAATGCCGGGGCTACGATTAAAGTTAATGGTACAGTGGTAGCTAGTGGCAATGCCTCGGCAAATATTCCATTGACGGTGGGCTCCAATGAAATTAACGTCCTGGTTACTGCGCAGGACGGCAGTACTTCTAAAAGTTATACCATCGCAATTAACCGGGAAGCTGCAGGGAGCATCAATGTAACGCTAAACAATAACAATAATAATATTCAGATTACCTCCCCAACTGCACCCGTGAATGTGACTATTGCCGCAGGCACTTCTCGCCCGGTCATCAATTATAATGCTTTGTTAACTGCAGGAGTAGCTCGGGTACCCCAAACGAATATCAATTCAACCCTTGCGAAAATTACCATACCTGCTGCCACTAATATTACCGGGACGCCTTCTCCATGGAATGGAGAACTATCGGGGCCTACAACAGCTAGTTATAACCTTCCGCAGATTCCCGGAGAAATAACCACAATGGGCGTCGGCATTGAGATAGGTAATCCTAATGGATCCCTTACCTTTGACCGTGGGGTTAGGTTGTTATTGTATGGACAGGCGGGTAAGCGCATTGCCTGGATTCATCAGGATGTTTACACTGAGATTTTAACAGTTGGGTCAGCTGACTCCCAGGTTGATGCTGATTTACTTCCGTCTAACGGTGCCTTTAAGATTGATGTAGGACCCGATCTGGTAGTATGGACCAAAGGTTTTTCCCGCTTTATCACGTTCTCGCAATCAGTTGATCCAAATGTGGCTGTTGTCGCCGCAGATCGGGATGCTCTGAATGGAGACGCGATCCTTGGATCAAACGCCGACCTGCAACATATTACTAATTCGCTCATTAATCCCTTGCCATCGATCGGTAGTGGAGGATCTCAGATTACCTGGCAGTCTGATAATCCTTCGGTTCTTTCCTCGGATGGAAGACTAATTTTGCGGCCTGCTCTTGGTTCCACAAATTCAATTGTGAATTTAACGGCAACAATCAGCAAAGGGACAGTTACACATACTAAATCATTTGCACTAAGTATTCTACCTGCCGTTAACCAGGCACCCACATTATCTGCTATACCTAAGCAAATTATTTGCTATACCAATAAGACTCAGTATGTCATCTTAAGTGGTCTAAGTGCGGGCACTGAGACGGATCAGAGTATTACACTGTCGGTAAGCTCTGATAACCCCGCACTGTTCTCTCAGCTTGGAGTAGATCAGATCACGGGGCAAATAAGCTATATCCCGGCTACAACGATGGGAGGAACAGCTACAGTTACAGTGACTGTAAAAGATAATGGTGGGACAATTAATGGTGGCATTGATAATTTTAGCAGGACCTTCACTATTCAAATTAATCCTTTGCCAACAATTAGCTTGAGCAGTAGTCTTGGGAACGAGATTAGTAAGGGACAACTGATCGTTCTGGATGCGGCGCTTGGATTTGCCTATAGTTGGTCTGACGATAATGGTCTGATTGCCAATCAGAGTGGTTCGAGTCTGACCGTTCGGCCTACTCGAAATACGACTTACACGGTGACTGCAACTAATGGTGCAGGATGCATCACCACTGCCAGTATATTGATTAAAGTGCTGGAAGACTATATGGCCCTGGAGATAAATAATCTGGTATCGCCGAACGGAGATGGCTATAATGATGCGCTGGTGATACAAAACCTGGATATGTACCCCAACCATACGCTCAGGATATTCGACCGCTCGGGTAGAATCCTTTATCAAAAAAAAGGATTACCAGAACGATTGGACAGGGACTTTTCAGGGTACACCACTCATCGACGGAACCTATTATTACGTCCTTGAGTTCGATGCCGGCAAAAAAGTAATCAAAGGATTTGTCAGCATAGTTAATTAAGAGCGATAACCATCGTCGAAAATGATCTTGCCTATTGAAAATTAAATATATAACTAGCTGATTGTTCAGTTATTTACCTAAGAATACGTCGATGAGAGAATTGTACCTGAATAATAGACACCCAATGTACCGAATACTATATATCATACTGCCCCTGATTTTTTCGCTGTCCGCCATACAAAACGCAAAGGCTCAATTGAGTCATATGGGTGCGGCGTATTTTCAAAATCAGTTTCAGGAAAATCCGGCTATGGCGGGGATGGAAGCCGGAGGGCTGGTTATAAATTTGGGATATCTTCAAGCATGGAACAGACATCCTGGAAACCCAATCGTGCAAACTATAACGGCTGATTATTCAGTCACTGACCGGGCTGCTGTAGGTTTGAATTTTTATAATGATCGTAGCGGTATCTTAGGCACCACCCGTACCGTAGCGAGTTATGCTTATCATCTTCCACTGAATTCCAAAAATCATAGGTTATCCTTTGGTTTGTCTCTGGGGTTTCTATCAGAACGGATAAACACGAATGATATTAAGGGCGATATAAACGATCCGACTGTGGCAGTGTTTAATCAGCGTGAAACTTATATGGACGGCGATTTTGGTATCGCCTATACCAGTCAAAGACTAAATATCCAGGCCGTAATACCCAATATGAAGACCTTCCTGAATAAAGATATTAGCCGCAACACGATAGATCGTTCTACTTTCTATTCCGCAATTAGCTATAAATTTGACCTGGAAGGAGAAGGTGGCTTTGGGCTCGAGCCGAAATTGGTTCATCGTGGATCCAAAGGCCTGGATAATATCACAGGTGCAGGCCTGAATCTAACGTATGCTAACAATAAGGTAAATCTCTTTGGGATGTACCATAGCACGAATAGCTTGACTTTCGGACTCGGACTGAATTACCAGAATATGGCCTTCAGCGGAATGTACAGCACAGCGAATGCTACGCTTAGCAACTACTCAAGTGGTAATTTTGAACTTGGTTTAAAAATGTTTTTGTTTGGAAATAGTGTTGTGCAGAACGAAGCTGAGTAATATGTTTTTTAGTCTTTTTTGTCTATTGCAATCCGATACAATGTAATACCCATGAGAAGGAAGAATAAGAAGCCAACGATCTGAAATAAACCTACTCCAAGAACATCAGTAAGATGCCGTTCCATATTTAGGCTGCTGACAGGTCTGGATGTACTTTCAAATGCCATTAAAAAGGCGTATATCACGCCCATTAAAGCACCTCCTGCAACCAGGCCGGTGGCGAACAAATTCCCTTTTCCGAGGTCATCATCCTCTGTTTTTTTAAGCTTTCCTTTAGATTGCCGATCCACCATACCTTTGATTGCCCCTCCGGCGAAGATGGGTAAAGTGGTTGATAGCGGTAAATATGCACCTACGGCGAATGAAAGTGATTTTACACCACAAAGTTCGACAGTTATAGCAAGAAATACACCGACCAGCACAAACTGCCAGTCGAGGTTAAACGAAAGCAGGCCTTTAATCAGCGTTGCCATGAGCGTGCCCTGCGGAGCCGGATACATCTCTGTACCTATGGCGTGGTGAATTCCCTGAGCAAGCATTTGCGCATTTGGCCTGTCTAATATCGATAACGTAGCTCCAATGACGATTGCTGATACGATGGCTCCAACAAATAAAGCCATTTGTTGGTATTTGGGGGTTGCGCCCACGATATATCCTGTTTTTAAATCCTGAGAAGTCGCGCCAGCGTTAGCCGCCGCAATGCAAATCATACTTCCGACTACTAAAGCCATCGGTTCATACAGTTCGCCGGTCCATCCTATACTTATAAATACTAAGCAGGTACCCATCAGCGTGGCTATAGTCATTCCGGAGACGGGATTGGAAGATGTTCCGATCAGTCCGACGATGCGACTGGAAACGGTAACAAAGAAAAATCCGAAGATAATAACCAGGACTCCGATCAATAGTTTATTGAATAAGGAATCACCCGGTATTTGCGGCAGAGCAACCATTAAGATGACCAACGC
>CAZFQV010000066.1:0-9173 GCA_964521175.1 uncultured Sphingobacterium sp. | reverse complement strand
GAAACAGCAAAAATTTTATCACCCGATAAAAAGGTATTGCTGCCTGATTTAAAGGCAGGATGCTCGTTATCAGATAGTTGCCCGCCAAATCTGTTTGCTAAATTTAAAGAAAAATATCCTGATCATCTGGTTATAACCTACGTAAACTGTACCGCTGAATTAAAAGCCTTAAGCGATATCGTGTGTACTTCAACAAACGCCGTTCAAATTGTTGAAAGTTTACCTGTGGATCAGAAGATTATTTTTGGGCCAGACCGAAATCTAGGGGCCTGGGTTGCCAAAAAGACCGGTAGAGACATGGTTTTATGGAATGGGGCTTGTATGGTGCACGAAATATTTTCACAGCAGCGGATACTCAAGTTGAAGGCGAGGCATCCGGAAGCAAAATTTATAGCCCATCCGGAATGTGAAGAATCTGTTTTGAAAATGGCTGATTTTATAGGGTCAACTACCGGTTTGTTGAAATTCACTATAAATAATCCTGCAAAAGAATTCATCGTAGCAACAGAAAGCGGTATTATACATCAAATGGAGAAAGCCAATCCCGATAAGGTCTTTATCCCGGCACCTCCGAATAATCTATGTGCGTGTAATGAATGTCCTCATATGAAGAGAAATACTTTGGAGAAGCTCTATCTATGCTTAAAAAATGAGTTGCCAGAAATAACTATTCCGATGGATATTATATTGAAAGCCAAGAAGCCGATTGAAAGAATGCTGGAAATATCGGCTAACCTTGGTTTATAGTGTATGGTTCATAAACAGTCTGATTTTTTTAAGAATTACAGTAGTATTATCTGGCTTTTAGCCGGTATCATTTCAGGTACGATTCTGGGTTTACTATTGGGTGAAAAAGTTAAGGTACTTAAGCCTATCGGCGACATTTTTCTTAATCTCCTGTTTACTGCTGTTATTCCACTGATCTTTTTTGCCATAGCTTCATCCATAGCTAATATAGATCGGTCAAAAAAGATGGGAAAGATCATGGTTGTTCTTTTTGCAGTTTTTATTGGCACGGTGCTTATTTCAGCTATATTAACTGTATTTGTAGTCTGGATTTTCCCGCTTCCACAAAATATACCCCAGGCAATTGGACAAGTTGAACAATTGGAAAACACAAGTTTTGGTGATCAGGCTACAAGCCTGTTGACAGTGAATGAGTTTTATGAACTTCTGTCACGTAAGAGTATGCTTGCTTTTATTATATTTTCCTTTCTGGTCGGTACAGCTACAGCCCGTGCCGGAAAGGCGGGAGAATCATTCAAGAGATTTCTTGTTTCGGCCGACGAAGTGATGAAACAATTGCTTATCCTAATCATGAAGCTCGCCCCGGTAGGTCTGGGCGCTTATTTTGCTTATCAGATAGGCGTTTTCGGGCCGAAATTATTTGGAACATATGCCCATTCTATGGCTATTTTTTATGGCTTTGGTCTTTTTTACTTTGTTGTTTTTTTTAGCCTTTATGCGATGGTTGCCGGTGGTGTTACCGGTATAAAAACTTTTTGGAAATATAATATAATACCGTCTTTCACGGCCCTGAGTACTTGTAGTAGCGTGGCTACCATTCCGGCTAATTTAGAAGCAGCGAAAGAGATGAAGATTCCCGACCATATTGCAAACATCGCCGTGCCGCTCGGAGCAACACTTCATAAAGATGGATCCAGTATTTCTTCAATAATAAAGATAGCTGCTGTTTTCGCTATCATGGGAAAGGATCTCATGAACCCTGAAACTATCTTAATTGCGCTGGGGATAACGATTATCGTAAGTATGGTAGAGGGCGGTATTCCTAACGGAGGATATATCGGTGAAATACTGGTGATGACCGTATATAATTTGCCTGTGGAGATGCTACCCGTAGTGATGATCATCGGTACCTTGGTGGATCCGATGGCAACCTTAGTCAATGCAACTGGTGATACCGTTTCGGCCATGGTGGTGACCCGGTTTACAGAGGGCAAGAACTGGCTTAGAAATTCAACACAAAACTTATGATGAAATATCTATTATTCAGCTCAATCGTATTGCTTTTTGGACAAGGCGTAGATTTGCGGCAAAAACTAGATACCCGACAGCTGGTGGTAGTGACCACAAGCGGCTGGGATAATATCGAGGGCAGGATGACCACTTATGAATGGAAGGCAGAACGATGGGTTCCGGTTCTGCAAAATATACCTATTGTAACAGGCAGGAGCGGCTTAGCGTGGGGCAGGGGACTTCATGATCCGGCTTTGAATAGGGGGAAGTTGAAGAAAGAGGGTGATGGAAATTCCCCCGCCGGTATTTTTTACCTAAGCGGGCTGTTTGGATACGATGACATTTCGGCATCAATGCCTTCTCTAAAAGTCGACGACAAAACATTTTGTGTAGATGATGTGAAATCTGTCTTTTATAACCAGATCGTTAAATCAGATACCGTAAAAAAGGACTGGTCTTCAGCGGAAACCATGCGAATGAAAAGCGATGTTTATAAATTCGGTGTTTTCGTAGATTATAATGTTAACCCTGCTGTCCCGGGTGACGGATCCTGTATTTTTATGCATATATGGAGCAAGAGTACCGCACCGACGGCAGGCTGTACGGCGATGACTGAAGAGAATATACTCCGATTGATTGGCTTCCTGGATAAATCAAAAAACCCACTGCTTGTTCAGGTGCCCGAATCAGAATACAGCCGTTTAAAGCAACGTTATAAATTGCCTTAACGAGGTATTTACTTTCAGAATTGACACATTTGCATTAAAGAAAAAGGGGATTATGTTTGAAAATAAAGAGCGTACAGAAATTGAAAAACTGGGTGAATTCGGTTTGATCGACCATTTGACCGGAAACTTTGAGATAAAGAATAAAACATCTGTTAAAGGTGTTGGTGATGATGCTGCGGTCGTTGACTTCGGATCGAAAAAAGCACTTTTTTCTACTGATCTTTTACTGGAAGGGATTCATTTTGACCTGGCCTACACTCCGCTGAAACATCTGGGATATAAATCAGTTCAGGTTAATCTCAGTGATATTTATGCCATGAATGGTGTGGCGTCGCAGATATTGGTTTCTATCGGACTGTCCAGTAAGTTCCCGCTTGAAGCCGTGGAAGAATTATACCAAGGAATTCAGCTTGCATGTGAAAAATATGGAGTTGATCTCATTGGCGGCGACACTTCAGCGTCTAAGCAGGGCCTGGTAATCAGCGTTACCAGTATTGGCTACGTGGATCAAAAGGATGTCTGTTATCGCGATGGCGCGGGAGAGGGTGATCTCATCTGCGTTTCAGGTGATCTTGGCGGTGCCTATATGGGATTACAGCTGCTTGAACGCGAAAAGCTAATTTTTATTGAAAATCCGGCGATACAACCGGATTTAGAAGGGAAGGATTATATTGTTGAGCGGCAGTTAAAGCCCGAAGCGCGTAAAGATATTGTCGAGGCGTTAAAGCTGATAAAGGTTAAGCCCACTTCCATGATTGATGTTTCTGACGGTCTGGCGTCGGAGATACTCCATATTTGCAAGCAGTCTGCCAAAGGTTGTAATCTTTATGAAGAAAAGATTCCGATTGATCCGATGACCTATGATACTGCCCGTGACTTCGGCATAGATCCTACGATTTGCGCACTTAACGGCGGCGAAGATTATGAGCTGCTATTCACGGTCAAGCAATCTGATTACGATAAGATTAAGAATAATCCGGACATTTCAATTATTGGACATATTACCGAGGCTTCTGCAGGCTGTAACCTGATCTCGAAATCGGCGAAAGTTCATCCTATAAAAGCACAGGGATGGAATTCATTGAAAAATACCGCTGAGTAAGTCCAGGATCGGATACTGTTTTGCGATTAAGGCATAGCCAGATTTCCCGATTCATCGGGAGTACTCCCTGGTTTTACGGATCCTGTCTTAATGTTGAGCGGTAGAATTATGTTTCATCAATAATTATCTTCTGATCCAGCTGTTTGCTGGTTTTGGCTCCTAACTTTTTAATTTTCTCTGCGGTAACAGCCAGATTCCCACGACCTGTAGCCAGTTTATTCAAGGCCCGGTCATATGCGTCCTGGCTTTGTTTGATATTCTTTCCGATGCCATCCATGTCCGCCACAAAGCCGACGAATTTATCATACATCTCGCCACTCAGCCTTGCAATTTCCAGGACATTTCGGGTTTGCCTTTCCTGTTTCCATATACTTGCAATGGTGCGTAGACTGGCAAGCAATGTCGAAGGGCTAACAATTACCACTCTTTTGTCCCATGCATAATTGAATAGTTCCGCATCTTTCTGCACCGCGATGCTGAAGCTGGACTCTATCGGAATAAAAAGCAACACGAATTCGGGGGAGTTGATACCGTAGAGATCGGAATAGTTTTTTGCGGCCAGGCCTGCAATATGGGTACGGATAGACAGAATATGCAGCTTTGTAAATCGTTCGACCTCCTCCTCTGTATCAGAGCTCACAAGCTGCTCATAGGCAGTTAGTGAAACCTTGGAGTCTATAATGAGATGTTTCGTATCGGGCAGGTCGATGATGACGTCCGGTTGGAATCGGGTTCCGGTTTCGGATTGCAGACTGGCCTGAAGGCGATATTCCTGGTCCTTCTGGAGGCCTGATCGCTCCAATACCCGCTCTAACACCATTTCCCCCCAGTTTCCTTGTTTTTTATTATCCCCTTTTAAGGCTTTGGTGAGGTTCTGAGTTTCCCGGCTCATGGTTTTATTCAGCTCCATCAGCTGCATGATTACTCCCTGCAACACATTCCTTTCCCCCGCTTCGATTTTATATACCTGCTCCACTTTCTCTTCAAAGGCTTTAATTTTTTCCTTTAAGGGATTTAAGATCAGATCCAGATTGGCGCGGTTATGATCGGTGAATTTTTGTGTCTTATCTTCGAGGATGCGTGATGCAATTAACTCGAAGTCTTTGCTAAATTTTTCCTGATTTTTGGCTATTTCCTGCTTTTGTTCTTCAGTCTTTTCCTGTTGTGCATTGAGGTAAGCGCGTGAACTTTCCAGCGATTGAAGCGTTTGAGCCAGAAGCTGCCGCTCCTTATCCAGATCTGATTTAAGACTGTCACGCTCAGCTCTCAGATTTTCAGCCCGTTCTTCAGCTTTGGCCAGACTTATTTTTAACTGTTCTGCCTCATCTTCCCATTGCTTAATTCTTCTGTTATCTTCCGGAGCAGACTTCACTTTAAAGATGAAATATAGGATTAAAGCCACTAGAATGGCACCGGCAACGATATAGTTTTCCATCAAAATTTTTATCAAAAATACAAACTTGTAATTAAACGGTATTATCCTTTCATCCCGACCCATGCTGCGGGACCGTCTCCGCTTCCGGTTAACTCCTATTTGGAAAATATGGGCAGTAATTAATACACCCAGGACGTCAAATCAGGTCTGATCGAGTGCCGGGTCTTTCGATTGAATAATAGCCTGACGAAAAGTTACTGCATAATTGTCATGTCTACGGATAATAATTAATTTTCTGCGTGTATATTCATGAAAAATCTTGATATATTGGCCGTATTAAGAATCGGAATAGTTATTGAACAGCCTTTTCTAAAATCAATGTTATGGGAATAATTTTAATGATTGTCATTGCTGTAGCGAGTTTCGCAGTTCAATGGCGCTTCAAAAGCAGATTTAAAAAGTACTCTGAGATTCCTCTTGCTTCAGGAATGAGCGGAAAAGACATAGCCGAAAAGATGTTAAGAGACAGTGGCATAACTGATGTTCAGGTAATTTCTGTTGAAGGATCATTATCAGATCATTATAATCCTGCCGACAAGACCGTGAACCTGAGTCCGGAAGTGTACCATGGACGCAGTGTTGCGGCGGCAGCAGTTGCCGCTCATGAATGCGGACATGCAGTGCAGCATGCCACTCTGTATGGCTGGCTTAAGTTCAGGTCGGCCGTAGTTCCTGCTGTGACAGTAGCGTCAAAGATTACTCAGTGGGCTTTGATGATCGGGGTGATGCTACTCGTGTTTTCGGGTAATATAGTTATCCTGGCTATCGGGGTGGCTGCTCTGGCTATCGTAACTCTTTTTGCTTTTATAACGCTGCCTGTAGAGTTTGATGCAAGTAACAGGGCTCTGGCCTGGCTGCAGGGTAACTGGGGTATTATGCAAACGGAGGTAGAACATGATCAGGCAAAGAATGCCTTGTGGTGGGCTGCGATGACCTATGTTGTGGCTGCCTTAAGTTCGCTGGCTACTCTGGTTTATTATGCCAGTATGCTTGCAGGCCGCAGAGATTAAAAGAATTAAAAGGAATAAAAAAAGCCTCATCTCGGTGGGGCTTTTATGTGAAAAGTAATCTGTTAATTCAATTTGTAGGGGGCTATGAGGTAGAACTCAGGGATATTGACCTTGAACCTGCGGCCATCAACAGTCCTTTCCATTTCATATGATCCTTTCATACTACCCATGTCCGTCTTAAGATTGCACCCAGAGACGTATTCGTGGTTATCTCCAGGTTCAATTATGGGCTGCTGACCCACCACACCTTCGCCTTCTACCTCGCGTTTTGTACCATTTGAATCGAAGATGACCCAACGCCGATTCAATAGTTGTACGGTATTCTCGGTGAGATTTTCAATATTGACCCGATAAGCAAACATAAAATGTTCATTGGCGGGATTTGAATATTCAGGCTGGTAAATGGTTTCTACGGATATCTTTACGCCATCAGTAATTTTTGTTACCATAGGTTTATTTATTAATGTTCAATTTAAAACCCAAAAATCAGGCCATTTCTGTCTGGAATCGTTCGTTTATTTCATCCAGTACAGCATGAATATCCAGAATATTTTCCAGTGAAACAAGTTTAATGCGATAGTCTTTGAAATCGGGAATGCCCTTAAAATAATTCGCATAATGCCTTCGCATTTCAAATACCCCGACACGATCACCTTTCCAGGCTATGGATTTATCGAAATGAGTCTTGCAAACCTCAACTCTTTCAGCAATACTCGGCTCGGCGAGTCGTTCGCCAGTTTTGAAAAAATGCTTGATCTCCCGAAAGATCCATGGATATCCAATGGATGCTCGTCCGATCATTATCCCATCAACTTCGTATTCCAGTCGCCAGTCGGCGGCTTTTTCTATCGAAGTAACATCTCCGTTGCCAAATATGGGAATGCGAATTCTGGGATTTCTTTTAATGTCACGGATCAGAGTCCAGTCAGCCTCTCCCTTATACATCTGAGCCCTGGTACGGCCGTGGACCGTAAGGGCCTGGATACCGATGTCCTGGAGTCGCTCAGCCACCTCATAAATATTTTTTGTAGAATCATCCCATCCCAACCGGGTCTTAACGGTAACGGGCAGAGAAGTCGATTCTATAACAGCCTTGGTCATATCCACCATTTTGTCGATATCCTGAAGCAGGCTGGCACCAGCACCCCGGCAGGCCACATTCTTAACCGGACAGCCGTAATTTATGTCAATCAGATCCGGCCTGGCGGCAGACGCGATCTGAGTTGCCTCTCGCATGGTATCGATTTCGCTGCCAAAAATCTGAATGCCTATAGGCCGCTCATACTCAAAGATATCCAGCTTGGCGCGGCTTTTGGCAGCATCTCGTATCAGTCCTTCCGAAGAAATAAACTCGGTATACATCATGTCCACACCGTTCTGCTTACAAACAAAACGGAATGGCGGATCACTAACATCCTCCATGGGAGCCAGTAAAAGCGGAAAGTCGCCTAAATCTATATTTCCAATCTTAACAGACATTAGTTATCTTTCAACCCTGTAATTAATGGTTCTGAGATGCAAAATTACAATAAATATACAGCATGGTAAAATCCGGGTCAACCGCTCGCCATCCGTTTACGTCGCTGCTGCTCCTGTTGCTGTTGATGTTCGGAGGTGCTTTTCTTTTTTCCCTTATCGCTTTCGCTGTAATAATTCCTATATATGGGATGCAGTCCATGATGAACATCTCTGGTTTTAGACCGGAAGACCTCGGCGCATTAAGACTTATCCAGATATTCTCCTCTACGGGTATGTTCATTGTCCCCGCCTTATTTTTTGCAAAACTTGAAAGCCGGCGCTGGACAGAATACCTGGCATTGCAAAAGACTGCCTTGAGCTTGATTTTATTGGCTGTATTCATCATGCTGAGTAGCGGACCCCTATTGGAATGGACCGTGCAGGTTAATAAGAGCATGAGATTGCCGGCATTTTTGAAAGACCTCGAGGACTGGATGCGGCTGAAGGAACAGGAGATGGAGGTAATGACCAGGATGCTGCTTAAAATGGACTCAATTCCTTTGCTGTTAGTCAACCTGCTGATGCTGGCGGTAATTCCGGCTATTGGCGAAGAGTTTATATTCAGAGGCTGTTTGCAAAGAATATTTGTGAGATGGACAGGCAACAAGCATGCAGCCATCTGGATAGCAGCGATTATTTTCAGCACCATACATTTTCAATTTTATGGCTTTATCCCGCGGATGCTTTTGGGAGCCCTGTTCGGCTATTTCCTGGTTTGGAGTGGCAGTATGTGGATACCCGTACTCGGCCATTTTATGAATAACTCTGTGGCTGTGATAACAGCGTATATTTACCAGCGAAAGAATATTTCACTGGACAAGCTCGACGAGCCAGGCTCGGTTTCCTGGTGGGTATATATAGTATGTTTGCTGCTGACGGTGATGCTATTATGGCAATTTTACAGGCTAGCGCTTGAAAATAGCCGTTCTTTAAAACAGACCGATGGAAGCCGGCTGGATTAAAATTTATACGTCGTCTGACTTTTTTAAGTCAGAATTAGTCCGGCAGATCCTAACCGATCATAGCATTGAAGCAATCATATTGGATAAGCAAGGCTTCCCTTATCTCTTCGGCGAAGTAGAAGTGTATATTCATGCAGATAATTTTCAACAAGCGCTAGAGGTAATTATTCAACACGAATTAGAATAATCTTTATGGCTGTGTCGGGACACGCAATAAATAGAAAGCAATGAAAACAAGGGCAATAACAGGATTTTTCTTTGTCGGCATAATGATCGCCGCAGTACTGATGGGAGCCTATGCCTTTACCTTGTTCTTTTTGATACTCAGTGTATTGTGTACAGAAGAGTTTTACCGTCTGGTCAGTACCTCGGAGGTAAAACCTCAGAAGCGTTGGGGACTGGCCTTGGTAATAAGTATATATCTTCCGCTGAGTATGTATT
>CAZFQV010000065.1:0-9176 GCA_964521175.1 uncultured Sphingobacterium sp. | reverse complement strand
GGTAGGACAACGAATATTCGGCGAGAATATGGTGCAGGAACTTGTTGAAAAGCGGGAGCATCTTCCAAAGGATATTGAATGGCATCTTATTGGCCATCTGCAAACCAACAAGGTTAAATATATCGCACCTTTCATCAGTCTGATCCATTCGGTAGACAGTTTGAAACTATTGCAGGAAATCAATAAACAAGCTCAAAAAAACGATCGTATTATCGATTGCTTGCTCCAGATCAGCATTGCAGATGAGGAAACAAAATTCGGTCTGGAGCTCAGTGAAGCAATTGAGTTATTGCGCTCAGATGAATTTAAAGCGCTTAAGCAGATCAGGATACGGGGCGTGATGGGAATTGCGACACTTACCGATAATCCGAGAGTAATAAGCGAGGAATTCTATGAGCTCAAAACATTCTTCACTGGTTTAAAAGAAACGTTCTTCAGGAAAGATCCATCGTTTACAGAAATTTCCATGGGCATGTCGTCAGACTATAAACTCGCTATAGCGCGGGGCAGCACCATGATCAGGCTGGGCAGCACTATCTTCGGAACCCGCCCGAAAAAGGGATAAAATAACATAAAAATTACCATGGAGATAAACATAAGATCCATAAAACGAGAAGATTGTGATCGCTTACTTCAACTTATCCGAGAACTAGCCATTTATGAACGGGCTCCCGGGGAGGTGACGGTATCTATGGAGGAATTTGAAGAAGCAGGTTTTGGTAGCAAGCCTGTATGGAAAGGTTTTGTGGCAGAAGTGGATGGGATCATTCAGGGAATGGCCCTCTATTATATCAGATACTCTACCTGGAAGGGCTGTCGTTTATACCTGGAAGATCTAGTCGTAACCGAAAAGATGAGGGGTAATGGTATTGGGAAACTTCTGTTTGACAGAGTCGTGCTTGAGGCTCACAATCAGGGCATGAAGGGCCTTAACTGGCAGGTACTAGACTGGAACGAGCCGGCCATCAATTTTTACCGTAAATATGACGCAGCAATGGATGGCAGCTGGATAAATGGCTCACTTAGTGAAGATCAGCTAAAAGAGCATATTGAACACTTTAAACTATGAGGGGACATACAGATATGGGCGGATTGAAAATCATTGAAATTAACGGTGCTTCCCTGAGAACCGCTGAAGAGCTGAGAAATGTTCTCGAAATTGTCTCGAGCGAAAGCCACGTCAACGTTTTCCTTGTAATATCCTCCCTGGCTGACTCAGAGAACGCATTGGAAAGATTAAACCTTTCTTATTTTAATAAAGACGTCCAGGCACTCGCTCTTTTTGAAGAAATTAAAGAATTTTATGCAAGGCTCTTAGCGGACTTGTTTAATAGCGCTGATCATCCCATTTTCGACGACATTGCAAACACGTTGATAGAAATTGACTGGATGCTGGAAGATGAACCTCATCCAGACGCTGATTTTAGTCACGACCAGATCATTTCCGTAGGCCATCTGGTTTCATCCAAAATCCTGGCTGCTATGCTGAATGAATTAGGGATCAATACTCGTTGGGTAGATGCCAGGGGGATTATTCACACGGACAATTCGTACCGGAACGGCAAGGTCAATATGGAAAATAGTTGCTTATCCGTTCAGAAACTATCACCTCTCTTAAAAAAGCAGGTACTGGTTGCAGCCGGCGCTCTCGGCGGAACATCCGAAAATTATACAACAACCCTGGGCAGTGATGGACTCGACTACTCAGCAGCGCTCATAGCCAGTTGTTTAAACGCTGAGTCGCTCCTGATAGTGGATAGACCAGACAGGGCACAAAGCTCAGAACGGAGCCGGGACATTCTCCAAAAGGCGGGGATTCCGTTTTCGGTATCTTCAAAGGTGAAAGAGAACAAAGAAATTCATTGATTTGAATAGAGCTATATTAAATCCGCTTGTACAGGACTTCATCCAGGAACATATCCAAACTGATGTTACCCAGATAGGGTTAGCCAAAAGCCCTTTTCCCGATATAAGCCCAGGAGAGCTTGCGGAACAGATAGATGCAAAAAAGCGATGCGAACATAAACTTCCAACTTGGTTTACAACACCAGGATTGTATTACCCTCAAAAACTGGCTATTGAACAGGCTTCGTCAGAGCTCGCTGCCAGGTATAAATCGAATATCATAATTGGTGATGATATCATTGATTTGACAGGAGGGATTGGAGTAGATAGTTATTTTTTCGCTTTAAAGACTAAAAATGTAACACATTGTGAGTTAAACAAGAGCCTTTCTGAGATTTCGGAATACAACTCCCACGTTCTTGGAGTGACTATTAATTATCAGAATATAAATGGACTGGATTACCTGCATCAAACAGATAAGATATACAATACCGCCTATATCGATCCTTCAAGAAGAGCAGGCTCGAAAAAAGTCTTTTTTCTTAGGGATTGCGAGCCGGATGTAGCTAATAACCTGAAGTTTTTAAAATCACGGTGTGACTTTTTATTGATAAAAACTGCACCATTACTGGATATCCGATCCACAATAAACGAGTTGAAGCAAGTCCAAAGTATTCATGTGGTCAGTATCAAAAATGAATGCAAGGAGGTGCTTTATTTAATTGACTGTAAAGATGAGGAGACCGACCCTCTTATTATTTGTGCAATGCTTGGCGCTGGGGACGAAAAGATCTATTCCTTTAAGTTAAGTGAGGAAAGAGCATTCCGGATAAATACTTATTCGGAACCCTTAAAATATATTTACGAGCCCGATGTAGCTCTGCTCAAAGCAGGGTGTTTCAAACTGATTACTCGCGACTTCGATATTCATAAAATACAGACTAACACCCATTTATATACATCACATCAACTAGAACTTAGCTTTCCAGGCAGAAAATTCTTACTCAAAAAAAGTTGGAATTACGGTGCATTTCTTAAGAATCACACGTTTAATAAGGCAAATATTATTTGCCGTAACTTTCCTTTAGATCCGGAACAGCTTAAGAAAAAGCTTAAGATCGGCGATGGAGGAAATGAATATTTAATTTTCTGTACAGGTCACAATAATGAACGTCTTGTACTCAATTGCGAACGAACTTAACCTGCGTAAGAAGCTATTTCTTTTGTGCAATCCAAGCTTGTACGTATCGCAACCTAAGGCATTTGCATTGATACGTAATGTGCCTTTAGACTGCGATTCAATCTCGGCATTCAGATCAAAGCGAAACGCTGTTGCGCCGCCATTTTCAGGTTCAACAATAACGCCGGCCACAATCCCGTTTTGAATGGTATAACTTTTATCAGAACCGATAGTAATCTGCTCTATCTTTCCCGAACACCTCCAATAACCGTTGAAGGTTAGATTTTCAAGCTGTTTTCCATTGATTGAGATATCAAAACTAATAGTTGCTCCTTATAGCCATTTGAGAAAACGCCTTACCAGGAGGACTTCGTCTGAGCAGAAAGAAGAAATGGGAGAAATATTAAAATAGACAAACCCAGCCAGTATCTCATCATGATATATAAATGAGTTTTAAAAGTCTCTCTTTCAAAACGAGCGAGGATCTTCAATAAACGACGACCGTAATGATCAGCTTTTAAAACTCAGTTGACGCTAAGTCGCTTAATCAGAGTAATCTTTGAACAAGAGAATAATGATTTAAAAGCGGGAATTGATTAATACCGCTCTTATATTTTTCTAACCCTGACAGCCTGTAGACCCTTGGCCCCCTCTTCAATATCAAACTCTACTGCGTCATTGTCGCGAATGGAAGTAGCCCCGCCATCGACATCCTTAAAATGAACAAAAATTTCTTTGTTATCATCATCTGTAATGATAAATCCATATCCTTTCTGGATATTAAACCATTTTACTCTACCGTTTGCCATAGTAATAAAAATAAAAAGCTCTATGTAAGAGCATACATAGAGCTAAATATAAGAAAATCTTATGAATGGCACAAAGACATTAATTTATATTGGGCTGAGGCGTGGTTCTCAGATAAGGTTTAATTTCAGTAAAGCCCTTAGGGAATTTAGCGGGTATATCTTCATTCTTTATAGCCGGAGATACGATAACATCCTCGCCAGATTTCCATTCCGCCGGGGTTGCCACACTGTAATTATCGGTGAGCTGAAGCGAATCGATCACTCTTAATATTTCCTGGAAATTCCGGCCGGTAGACGCAGGATAAGTTATGGTAAGCCTTACTTTTTTATCGGGAGAGATAATGAACACTGAACGTACCGTAACAGTTTGCGAGGCATTCGGATGCATCATCCCGTAAAGCTCAGCCACTTCTTTACTCTCGTCAGCAATGATAGGAAACTGCACTTCTACATTTTGCGTTTCATTGATATCCCCTATCCAGCCTTGATGTGAATCTACAGAGTCAACACTCAACGCAAGTACTTTGACATTTCGCTTGGCAAACTCGGCATCCAACGCAGCGGTGCGACCTAACTCAGTAGTACATACGGGAGTATAATCAGCAGGATGTGAGAACAACACAGCCCAGCTGTCTCCTAAATATTCATAAAAATCGATCTCACCGAGAGAGGTTTTTGCTTTGAAATTTGGGGCAATGTCGCCCAGTCTTAAACTCATGATATTTTGATTTAAATGGTTGGTAAATTAATAGACTACTAAATTAGTAGATATTTCTAATAAATTCAAAAGAAATGTGAGATATGACGTAAGGTTTATAATCTAATGCTTCAATTTTAGTTTATCATCGATCATTCCTTTGAATTTGTTTCGGTCTAATTCTTTAGTTAATTGCCTTTCTTCGGTTACAGACATTGCACCCTTCAGACTACTGAGCTTGTTAACTGACGGGGATAGAGAAAACGTACCTTTTTCTGAGTAATTCAAAGCAGCGGCAAGCAAGGCTTCCTGCGGATCACCAAAATCATGTGTTACATCGTCCCGCATGGCATAATCGGGTGTCATCCCATCATAATATCCTCCCTCATCCTTCGCATTTTTCGTTTCAAATTGGGGGATATACAAATCCAGGTTATCAATTCGAAGCGAAAAAAAGCCTACAGGCTTCCCATATGTTTTACTCCCGATGAGCTTGACATCAGCAGACATCACGCCCTTCAGATTATTAATCAGGAGCTCGCTTGCAGAAGCCGTCCCGGAAAGCACCAGAAAATAAACCTTACTAAAGTTTGCGGTCCCTGTCTTGACAAAGTTTTCGACATTTCCAGCGCTGGCGGTGGGCTCGAAACCGATGTCGGCATAAGTCGCATACACGCCATTCACCCCCTCTGTATACGGTCTCAATTTACCGTTCTGATCTAATAATGGCTGATTAGCTAAAATCGAGGCCTTTCCATCCTGCATCGTTTTCGTCCAGTACGTAGTGTACATTAGACGACCATTAAAACGAGCCGGTACGATTAGGTTGCTTAATGCCTCTGCAGTAGAAACGTACCCTCCCCCATTGTATCGTAAATCGACAATCAGCTCGGAAGCTCCCGCAGCCGCGAATTCCGAGAACTTTTCTTTCAGATTATTCGAATTAGACGTAAAGCTGTTGTAAACAATATAGGCTACCTTTTTATTTCCTCTAGTATAGATCTGAGTATGAAAAATAGGACTGGTACTATAGATTGCGCGGTAAACGGTAACATCTTCAGTAAGTCCGCCGGGCTTTTCAACAGTCATCGAAACGCTTGCCTCATCTCCGAAAATAGCATTCGTAATAAAGCTGATGTTCGCATCTACCGAAGAGTTTAAATCAGTCTTGCCATTTAGCTTTAAAATTCTATAACCTCTTCTGAGGTTCTTTAGCGATGCCGGCGAGTTAGGAGAAACATACTTTATACGGAGGTCGCTACTGCCGGAGCCTCCATTATAAAATACCGAGAATCCATAATCACCGCTTACCCCTCCCAGCTCTTCGGCAACCGTGCCATCGTCCAAAAATGAATATTTCTCCCTGGGGACAGGGTCGCTTTGTGTAGTCCAAAAGGGTTTATCTGTACCCGGCAGGGCTCTTATAGCATCCAATACTGCCTGGTCATTATCATAAGATCGCGGGTTAAATATCTGATAGCTGGGAACTCCATCATTCCAGTAATAAGTCTCCTTTGCATACAGGTATATAGAGTCTTTAGTTAACTCAGCGCGGGTTGGCTGCACTCCCGGATCAACTTTTGGCTCAGGAGTCGGTTTTGGATCTTTCTCACAAGCAGCAAGCAGTGTCACCAGGCATAAACTCAGTACGAAGAGCTTCCTATAATTAATGTTTATTATCATTTAATCGAAATTAATTGTTTCTTCGATGGCAGGGATTAAATTACTGAAAATCTACCGGATTGATATAATCTATTCCGGCGGCCAAAGCAAATTCTTCATCTGTATTACTTGCTCCGAAAATGAGTATGTCACGTCGCAAGAGACCATAATCTTTCATTATATACGTTAATACATCGATTTCGGGTTTAAGTTTGCTTTCTTCGGCAAAATACACCTTTAAGTATTTTTCTGTGCCCGCCCATTCCAGTTGTCTGATCTTATTGAGCTGTATCCCGGTCTTACCGTTCGTAATAAGGATTATTTGCTTCCTGTCAATGATGATTTCCTGCAAAAGACTGAGTATGTGATCGTATAGTAATAATTTCAAGGGTAATCGGGCTGTGTAATAAAGGCGTTCGAGATTTTCCTTGTACTTATCATCTAGTCCGAATGCTTCTTTCGCCCTATAAAAAATACCCTCATCGCCATGGTGTGTATAAGCAGTTTTTAAAAAGGCAGTCAAATCGGCGGCTGGTGGATGGCCTTCTGTGAACTCCACAAAATTAGCAAACAGATAATAGACCTGGAGCAGGTAATCTTTCTCTGGATAGAGAACGTTATCCAACTCAAAAACGAAAGCTTTTTTTCCGGGATCAATATCCTTATATTCCAACATTTTCAGACGACAAATAAACTGTAGCTTGTATCCTTGCCAGCATTAGATGGAGTAAATAAGCCTGTTTCATTAAATAGGCTAATTTCATCCTGACCAATAGTTCCACCAATATGGACTCCGTCACACAGAACAAAGAAATCGGACGTTGAAAATCCATGGTCTCGATTATTTTGGAGCCAATCGTCAGAAGGAATCATCAGGCGAATATTAAATTCGGAAAAAAGTTGTCTTGATCCTGATAATTCTATAACCTCTCCTTTTTTAAGTGGATAAACGACATCTATATCATGATCGAGGCAAATCTTAAGCATCTCATGAGCAAAACTAAACGATTGATAAGAACTGATAGTGATCCACTTCTTGCCAGGGATGACCGGCATCTCCTCATCTGCAAATATCGCATCCGATAAATTAAGGTTTCGTTGCAAGCGGTGTGCCTCCTGACTTAAGCCAGCTGTTATTAATACGGCCATAAGTTAAAGAATTATCTGCCCATCTTTCATCATAATCTTCTGATCTGCCATATCGGCGAGATTCTCGTTATGGGTTACAATAACAAAAGTCTGGTGCAGCCTATCACGCAGATCCACGAATAAACGGTGCAGACTTTCGGCATTATTAGAATCCAGATTGCCTGAAGGCTCATCAGCCAGCACAATCGACGGATCATTAATCAATGCCCGCGCCACAGATACTCTTTGTTGCTCGCCACCCGACAATTCATTAGGTTTATGATCTGCCCGCTCCCTTAGTCCCAGAATATCCAACAGCTCGAAGGCCTTTTGTTCGGTTTTCTTTTTGCCCTTACCGCCGATATAAGCGGGCATACAGATATTTTCAAGCGCACTAAATTCGGGAAGCAGGTGATGGAACTGGAAGATGAAGCCGATGTGTTGATTTCTGAACGCACTAATTTTCCTGGAAGACAGCATGCCTACATCAGTACGGTTAATAATCACTTTTCCCTTATCGGGCCGGTCAAGGGTACCAATAATATGGAGCAAGGTACTCTTGCCGGCACCCGAAGCTCCCACGATACTCACGATTGTGCCTTTCTCTACGTGGAGATCCACGCCCTTCAGAATATGTAATTTGTCATACGATTTATGAACCCCTATCGCGTCTAGCATATATGGTTGAATTTGTATGCAAAGGTGCAAATTGTTTATAATAGTGTGGGTAGACTGCAACAAAATGAATAATAATTTATTTTGATGTGATCTGATTTTCTGATCTCCACATAAAAATGTAGTTTTACGACAAATAAAATCACATGAACATTCACGAATATCAGGGAAAAGCAATACTGAAAAGTTTTGGTGTAAGGGTGCAGGAAGGCATAGTTGCGAATACAGCAGAAGAAGCCGTAGAAGCCGCAAAGAAGCTAAAGTCAGAATACAATTCAGACTGGGCTGTTATTAAAGCACAAATTCATGCGGGAGGCCGCGGTAAGGGTGGCGGTGTCAAGCTGGCCAAAAATCTGGAGGAAGTAAAAGAAAGAGCGAGTCAGATCATTGGCATGCAGCTTATTACGCCTCAAACAGGCCCTGAAGGTAAGCTGGTGAGCAAAGTTCTGGTAGCCCAGGATGTTTATTATCCCGGCGAAACTGAAACTAAAGAATTTTATATCAGCGTACTACTGGACCGTGCGCGGGGACGTAATATAGTGATGTATTCCACGGAAGGTGGTATGGATATCGAAGAGGTTGCCGAAAAAACACCTCATCTGATCTTTAAAGAAGAGATCGACCCTAAAGTAGGTCTGCAAGCATTCCAGGCGCGGAAAATTGCATTTAACCTTGGCCTTAGCGGGGATGCACTTAAGGATATGGTTAAATTTGTAACGGCCTTATACAAAGCCTATGATTCTACAGATTCTGCTATGTTTGAAATTAATCCCGTATTAAAAACATCAGATAACAAGATCCTTGCAGTTGACGCTAAAGTTAACCTGGACGACAATGGCTTATTCCGTCATAAGGATTTTGAGGCTTTACGCGATATCAGTGAAGAAGATCCTACGGAAGTGGAAGCCAGTAAATCAAATCTCAACTATGTCAAGCTGGATGGAAACGTAGGATGTATGGTTAACGGCGCAGGATTGGCGATGGCTACGATGGATATCATTAAACTTGCAGGCGGTGAGCCTGCAAATTTCCTGGATGTCGGCGGTACTGCAAATGCGGAAACCGTGAAAGCTGGTTTCAATATCATTTTATCAGATCCCAATGTGAAAGCGATCCTGATTAATATTTTCGGCGGCATTGTTCGCTGCGACCGGGTAGCCCAGGGCGTAATCGATGCTTA
>CAZFQV010000064.1:0-9282 GCA_964521175.1 uncultured Sphingobacterium sp. | reverse complement strand
ATCATCACGGTTAAACAGTTTGGCCAGGTTTTTCAGTTCTTCTCTACTTACCTGCTTATCCACCACCACAATGGCATTATTCAGATCACCGCCCTTTATCAGATTGTGTTTAAGCAACATCTCCAATTCATGAAGAAAACAGAAGGTCCTGGATGAGGCGATTTCTTTTTTAAATTCAGAAATAGTCGTTATGGCCGCATGCTGGCTTCCTAAAACAGGCGAATTATAATCGATCATACAAGTAAACCTGTAATCATCAAGTGGCATAGCAACTATTTCTACCTTCCTGTCCGGCTCAGAATAGTGAATGTTATGCGGGATGCTGTAATATTCACGAAAAGCCTCTTGTTCCACAATCCCAGCTTTGGCCAAAGCCTCCATAAAAAGTATTGAGCTTCCGTCCATGATCGGGATTTCCGGGCCATCGAGCTCCATTATGATATTGTCTATTTCAGAGCCCACAAGACTAGCCAGCACGTGCTCCACGGTATTTACTGTAGCCTCGTTCTGAGTAAGGGTAGTACCCCGGGAGGTATCTGTTACATTATCTACGTCAGCATCTATTACCGGGGATCCGGGAAGATCTATTCGCTTAAACTTATAGCCGTGATTTTCCGGCGCAGGTTGAAAGGTCATAGTAGCCGGCCGGCCAGTATGAAGCCCAACTCCGGTAACAGAAATCGCAGATTTAATAGTTCTTTGTTTTACATTCATAGCATCAATACCAACCGGCTTCAAACCGGTTATTTTATTAAGTCTTCAATGATCTTTTGCAACTCTTCAATTTTTCGTTCAAGTTCCGGTAGCTTTTTGATGGCTACCTGTATCCTCAGCGATTCCCTGTACTGAGTTAACGGCAAGCCATTCCATTTCATATTTTCCTCTTTAATCGTGTTATTCACACCTGATTTAGCACCAATATTAGTTCCCTTAGCAATAGAAATATGCCCGACGATACCCACCTGACCTCCAATCACACAATTTTCTCCAATTTTAGTACTTCCCGACACTCCTGTTTGCGCGGCAATTACCGTATTAGCTCCCACGTCTACATTATGTGCAATTTGAATCAGATTGTCCAATTTCACCCCTTTGCGAATAAAGGTTGAACCCATCGTAGCACGATCTACAGTAGTATTTGAGCCAATTTCTACATTTTCTTCGATAATCACGTTGCCAATTTGGCTGATCTTCCGATACACTCCCCGTTCGTCAGGGACGAAACCGAATCCATCGCCACCGATAATTGCACCCGAATGAATGATCGAACCATTCCCTATCTCGCAGTTAAAATAAACTTTTACCCCGGCATATAAGGTCACATTCTCACCAACTACTACGTTATCAGCTAAATAAGTATGAGGATAGATCTGGCTCCCCTTACCTACCCTGGCATTCGGCCCAATATATGAGAAAGCACCTATATATACGTTCTCTCCAATCTTCGCCGTCGGGTGTATGAAATTTGGTTCTTCTATTCCACTCTTTGTAGTCCTGGTTATTTCGTCATATTTTTCCAATAAAACTGAAAAGGCACTGTAGGCATTCTTTACTCTGATTAAAGTAGCGGCTACGGGTCGGGAAGGTCTGAAATCTTCATTAACGATAATCACGGAAGCCAGCGAGGTGTATAAATACGGCTCGTACTTGGTGTTCGCCAAAAAAGATAATGAACCTTTCTCTGCTTCTTCAATTTTCGACAGCTTATCTACTGCAACTTCAGGATCCCCGACAATAGTCCCCTTTAGTAAAATTCCAATCTGATGTGCAGTTAATTGCATTCCGCAAATTTATATGTTATAAGTTAACGAACAAATATCGTACTTGTTACCAAATACGCTTTTTGGGTCTCTATTTAACAAATCGCATCTCTTTGAGATAACAAAGAATATTCTTTTGTACTGTCAGCGCCAATGCTTCCAGGTTGGAATTGTCTGAAGCTGTAGTAATATCCTGAATGGAGCCATCTTTCATTAGAATTTGTATACTCCCGTCTGTTACACTGTATGCATTGTTTCTTATCGTATCAGTAAATACGAAATAAGCACTGTCCTGCTCTGAAACGCCGTACTCCCCGACTATTCTGGCTGAAAGCTCATTTATTCTATCTTTAGAAGGGGCTTCATTAGTAATTTCAACCTGATAGAGCTTCCTTTCAATAAGATGCCGGCACAAAGTGGATAAGATTAGGTCCGAATCATCTGCCCATACTTTGATTGAAGTAAAAATATCATTATCATCCAACTTGGTGAACCAGCTAAGAGTCTCGGGCTTATTCTCAAAATCCGCCAGATCGATGTTATGATTCAGAAAATAAGAAAAACAGGGACTGGCAAATAAGCGCCTTCCCTCACCCGACAGCTTTTTTGCTCTTTCCAGAATTTTTACCAGCATCTGCTCGGCTGCGACGACCGTTTTGTGTAGATAAACCTGCCAATACATCAATCTTCGCGCGATCAGGAACTTTTCAACTGAGTAAATTCCTTTTTCTTCAATCACCAACTGATCATCAACAACATTCAGCATTTTTATAATTCGGTCGAAACCGATTACCCCTTCAGAAACACCGGTAAAAAAACTATCTCTATTCAGGTAGTCCATCCGGTCGATATCTAGTTGGCCAGAAACAAGCTGGTGCAAAAAGCTCTTATGGTACCGGTTATTAAAAATTTGGAGTGATAGCTCAAGCTTGCCATTAAACCGGGTATTCAGGTTATCCATCAACAGTCTGGATATATGCTCATGCGGAACGCCGTTCACTATAGTGTGCTCAAGAGCATGAGAAAAGGGGCCATGACCAATGTCATGTAAAAGAATTGCAATAATTACAGCCTCTTCTTCCTTTTCTGTGATAACATTACCCTTGCTTCTAATGGTCTCCACGGCGAGTCCCATGAGGTGCATGGCGCCGATGGCATGATGAAAGCGAGTGTGCAAAGCTCCGGGATAAACCAAATGGGTCATGCCTAATTGCTTGATATAACGAAGGCGCTGTACATAAGGGTGCTGAATCAGATCAAAAACCAGCTCACTGGGGATCGTGATAAAACCATATACAGGATCGTTGATTATTTTCTTCTTATTCAAGCTTAGAGACCTAAGGCACAAAAATTGCTATTTTTAATGACAAATGAGAGGCAAACCGATTCAATTCCTCATGTTTTGTTAAATTTACACGGAAATGCAGGAAACAAACATATTATGGGCCGATGATGAAATCGATTTGCTCAAACCTCATATACTATTTCTGAACGAAAAAGGGTACAAGATAAAAACAGTAACAAACGGAAATGACGCTTTGGACTGTTTTAAAAAGGAACATTTTGACCTCGTCTTTCTTGATGAAAATATGCCCGGTCTTACAGGAATAGAAACCCTGGCTAAAATTAAAACCATTGACCCCGACATGCCCATCGTGCTCATAACCAAAAATGAGGAGGAATACATGATGGAGGATGCAATTGGTTTTAAGATTGATGATTATTTGATCAAGCCGGTAAATCCGAGGCAAATACTGTTGACTATAAAAAAGTTGATTGATAATAAAAGGCTGGTCAGTGAAAAGACGTCTATGGCCTATCAGCAGGATTTCCGAACATTAGGAATGACCCTCAATGAAAATCTCAGTCATTCCGAATGGATTGAGGTATATAAGAAGTTGATTTACTGGGAGTTATCTTTAGAAACCTTGGAAGACGAGGGGATGCATGAAATCCTAACTGTCCAAAAAGCTGAAGCAAATGTTCAGTTTTCTAAATTCGTTGAAAAGAATTACCTAAGCTGGATGAAAAATCCGGCAGACGGCCCCATAACCTCAAGCCAGCTGTTTACCAAAAAAGTTTTTCCTTTCCTGGAGCCAAAAAAGCCTACTTTTTTTATCCTCATCGATAATTTGCGCTATGATCAATGGAAGATAATCAACTCCATTCTAAGCGATTACTATCGTATAGATGAAGAGGATTGTTATTATAGCATTCTTCCAACTGCTACGCAATATGCAAGAAATGCAATCTTTTCAGGATTAATGCCCCTCGAAATGGAAAAGCGCTTTCCCGGATTATGGCAGAACGATGAAGATGAGGGTGGAAAAAATCTTAACGAAGAAAAATTTCTGGCAGCACAGATTCAGCGAACTATGCGCAAGGAATGTAAATACTCGTATAATAAAGTGCTCACCTTCGAACAGGGCAAAACCATAACTGAAAATATTTTCAATTTAATGGGTAACGACCTGAACGTGATTGTTTACAATTTTGTTGATATGCTGTCTCATGCCCGTACAGATATGGCGATGATCCGGGAGCTGGCAAATGATGAGGCTGCTTACCGATCGCTGACGCTCTCCTGGTTTATCCATTCACCGCTGTTCGAAGCCCTGAAAAAACTTTCCCAAAAAGATATTAAACTGATCATCACCACAGACCATGGCACCATCAGGGTAAAACATCCAAGCAAAGTTATCGGTGATAGAAATACAAACTCCAATCTTAGATATAAGCAGGGAAAAAACCTTAATTTCAATCCCAAAGACGTCTTTCATATAAAAAACCCCCATGAGGCTATGCTGCCAAAGTTGCATATGAGTTCCGGGTTTATATTCGCTAAAGAAGACAGTTACTTTGTCTATCCTAACAATTACAATCAATTTGTAAATTATTTCAACGAAACCTTTCAGCATGGCGGAATCTCGCTGGAAGAAATGATTGTACCGTATGTTACTTATAGTCCAAAATAATTTTTTTTAATTTTTGAACAATGGAGGTTCAAATCATTGGTTTAGATAGTTTGCCGCAAGCAGCTTCGCAAGTCCTGGACTACGCCGGCGACATGAAGGTCTTTCTATTTGAAGGCGATATGGGCGTGGGTAAAACTACGATGATCCAGGAGATCTGTAAGCAACTGGGCTCGATCGACGCGGCTTCGAGTCCTACTTATTCGATAGTGAATGAATACCTCGGCGGCCATAACAAGATCTACCATTTTGATTTTTTTCGGATAAATGATGAGTCTGAAGCCTATGACTTAGGCTTTGAAGAATACCTATATTCAGGGGATTACTGCTTTATCGAATGGCCTGAAAAAATCGGGAATTTATGGCCTTCTAATTATGTTAAGATCCGAATGACCCAAAACGAAGCTGGTAATAGGACGGTTTTTATCGATAAAATCTAAAACCCGATGACTTTTATCCTTCCGCAACTTTCAAATTTTTTGTATCTTCCAATCCCTTATTGAATTAGTATGATGAGTGAATTATCTGACATTGCCAAACAGGCTATGATGCAACCGCAGGAAGCAATGTTGGAAGTCAAGAAAAAGAAAAACAAGCTTTATATAGGTATTCCTAAAGAAACTTCCTTCCAGGAAAACCGAATCGCATTAACTCCTTTATCAGTTGGCTTATTGATGCAGAATGGTCATGAAGTGATCATTGAAGCAGGTGCAGGCCTGGCAGCCAATTTCACCGATAATCACTATAGCGAGCAGGGCGCTAGAATCGTCTATGATATTAAAGAAGTATATAATGCCGATATCATCATGAAAATTGCTCCTCCTACGGAGCATGAAGTTTCACTGATGAAGTTTGGTCAGATTCTATTTTCGACATTACAGATGTCAACAATGAAGGCTCAGCTTCTGCAGTCACTCATGAAAAAAAAGATCACTGCCTTTTCATTCGAATACCTCAGAGATGAAGGTAATATCCTGAGCGTAGTTAGGGCAATGAGTGAGATCGTAGGCGCAACGTCTGTATTAATAGCCGCAGAATACCTGAGCAATGTCTATGAAGGAAAGGGATTGATGTTGGGCGGTATTACAGGTGTTCCCCCCACGGAAATTGTCATTCTGGGTGCGGGTACAGTAGGAGAGTATGCCACCCGTACTGCAATAGCGTTGGGTGCAGAAGTTAAAGTTTTCGATAGCTCGGTATACAGACTTCGTCGCCTTCAGAATAATATAGGAAGCCGGGTTTTTACGTCCGTAATACAACCCGTAGTTTTACAAAAAGCCCTCTATAACTGTGATGTAGCGATAGGTGCTATTCGCGCATATCATGGCCGGAGTCCCTGCATCGTTTCTGAAGAGACGGTTAGTCAAATGAAACCCAACTCAGTAATAATCGATGTCAGCATCGACCAGGGTGGATGTTTTGAAACCTCAGAAGTAACTAATCATACCGTGCCTTCTTTTCGTAAATACGATATAATCCACTACTGCGTACCTAATATAGCCTCCAGGGTCGCTCGTACTGCAACTTATGCACTTACCAATATTTTCACTCCGATACTGCTTGATATAGGAGAGATGGGAGGAGTGATGAACCTGATCTGGGAAAGGCCAGGTATCCGGAATGCCGTTTATCTTTATCAGGGAAAACTCACTAATCAGGATCTCTCTGATCGCTTTCAAATTCCTGTTAAAGACTTAGACCTGTTAATTGTATCAAACCGCGGATGAAAAAGCTGACGCTCCTTTGTCTGCTGGGCTTATGTCATTCAGGATTTGCCCAAACTCCGAATAAATATGGCCTTAGCGTGATCAATACCGAGGCTGCCTACAAAAAATCTATTGCCGAAAATAGGAATAAGGAACTGGTTGATCTGGAAAAATTCATTCCAGGCATTCGATTAGACGTCCGCTATGCAACGACAAATAATTTTTCAAAACAAGCGGTATATGACCAGGCACGTGCGTTTGCCAGGCTGCCCGTTGCTGCGGCGCTCAAAAATGTTCAGGCTGAGCTCAGCAAGTCCGGGCTGGGACTCAAAATTTTTGACGCCTACCGCCCATATCGTGTAACCGTGAAGTTCTTTCAACTGGCATCCGATAAAAACTTTGTCGCTAATCCAAAAAACGGATCGAGGCATAATCGGGGATGTGCCGTTGATCTGACATTAATTGATCTGAAGTCTGGTAAGGAACTAAAGATGCCCACCTCTTATGATAGTTTTGAAGCCGCTGCTAGCCCTGGTTTTAAGAACCTCCCCAGTGAAGTGATAAAGAATCGTGATCTGCTGATAAGCGTCATGCAAGGCCATGGCTTCAGAGTTCTTGACAATGAATGGTGGCATTTTGATTTCCGGGATTGGAAGAGTTATGAATTACTGGACATTCCATTCGAAAACCTCTGATAGGTTTTATTAATGACTAAATTTCCTTCAAAGCAACTATAAGCTGCTCAAGTTCCGCTTCACTGTGGGTGCTATTTAAAACTATGCGATTCAGAGGTTTTCCCTTGGGGTCGGGATAGGCAAAAGAAGATATGATTATCCCCCTGGCACGTAGAAGATCCCCGGCCGAGGAATCATCGATGAGATAAACCGGGAGGTTTTCTGTAAACACTAGATTGGTGAACCCCTTTATCAATTCTGTAAAGAATCGCACATTAGACCTCAATTGGATAAGCTCATTGATGTAAATATCTCTTCCCATTAAATAAGCATGTAGAAATCCAGGTGACGGAGGTGATGCCCCGGCATAGATTGTGGACGTTCTGAATTGATCCATTAGCTTTTTTTTTCCTAAAATTAAGCCTGCATCAATACCCAAAGCCTTTGCCATCGACGCAACTACTACGAGCTCAATGTTAGGGAGTTGCGGTATCCTGGAATATATGCCTTCTCCGGTTTCGCCGGTTATGCCAATTCCATGTGAATCATCAATTAGCAACACCACTTGTCGGTCTGACTGTATTCGGCTAAGCCAATCAAATTCATAAATCTGCGGGAACAGATTATTTAGAGAATGAGTAATTATCAGAATCGGAGTATCTGAATGATTAATCACCATAAGAGCGTTTTCAACCCATTGATCGTAAGAAATAAGCGGAGCAGATGCCTTGCCTATCCATAGTGCGGGGTGCGTATCCGGCGCGTAAATGAATTGATAACCCTGTAAATAATGTTGAATGACTAGCTGTGCGGCAAGATAGCCGCTTGATACGATAATTGCATCTTCTGACCCACACCAGCTTGCCGCCTGTACTTCCGCATCATCATATACTTTTGGAGTAATGTCATTGTTTCTTGAGGCTCCGTAATTAAGCCCGTATTTTTCAATGCCCTTAAAAACGAGCTCTCTCAACTGAGTATTTCGGGGCACCCCTAAATAAGCACTTCCACTGAAAACTAAGCTTTCACTCACAATACTCTTAATATTATAGTTGATCTGAACCAAAGGTTAAAATTTTTTTGATTTATCAAAACAATTTATTTCCAATGCACTTTGTATGAGGAACAACACATGAAAAAGAAACAAAAATTTACGGTAAGAGATATTCCCGGTATCCTGTTAAAGTCATTTAACGCATTTTTAGATGATAAAGCCCTGAAAATGAGTGCATCTCTGGCTTACTACACCACATTTGCCATTGCGCCGCTGTTGCTGATTATCGTCTCTCTTGCAGGAATCATCCTGGGTCAGGAGGCCGCTCAGGGTAAAGTTTTCACGGAACTCAACAAATTTGTTGGATCAGGAGCAGCCAATCAAATCCAGGAAACGATAAAGAATATATCGAATAATCATCAAACCACATTTGCTATGGTTGCCGGTTTCGCTACCTTATTTATTGGTACTACGGGTGTATTTATGGAGATCCAGGACTCCATAAATCATATATGGAGAGTAAAAGCAAAACCGAAAAAAGGCTGGCTTAGGATGATAATAAACAGATTCCTTTCTTTTTCAATGGTGATAGGCCTGGGCTTCCTGCTTATCGTCTCCCTAATAATCAATGGCCTTATTCTGGCATTCAGCGAAAGGCTACAGGTTTACTTCCCCGATATTACACTGATTGTTATCAATGCATTTAACCTTATCGTCACTTTTACAGTGATTTCTGCTCTTTTTAGTATAATTTTCAAGTTTTTGCCTGATGTACATATTAGCTGGAGAGATGTAAGAGCTGGAGCTTTTTTTACCGCCCTCCTGTTTATGCTTGGAAAGTTTCTAATTGGGCTCTATATCGAAAAAGTTGCGCCCGGCAGCGCATACGGTGCGGCCGGATCGCTGATCATCATACTGATCTGGGTATATTATACTTCTGCTATTCTGTTTTTTGGTGCTGAGTTTACCCAGGTTTTTGCCGATTGCTTCGGAGGTCGTATAAAACCCGCCTCCTACGCTGTCCATATCATTCAGGTTGAAGAAGAAAAAAAAGTAACAGTGCTTCCCCCTCAAGATCATGAGCAATCTTATGACGGGACTGAAAAAACTTCTAAGCCAAAATAGCATTTTTGTTTCGGCATTTTTGGGCATTTCCTTTCGGTGGCGGAGCTCCAC
>CAZFQV010000063.1:0-9384 GCA_964521175.1 uncultured Sphingobacterium sp. | reverse complement strand
CTTGCAGCATCTTTAATAATTTTAGACAAAGATATAAACAGTTTGGAGTTTGGGCCTGGTTTTAGTGGTTTTCCTGCTCAATTCACAATAAAAAATAGATAAATGGAAGGCAAACTCTTTCTCGTACCTACACCGATTGGAAATCTGGAAGATATGAGTTTCAGAGCCGTGCGCGTGCTAAAAGAGGCTGACTTGATTCTTGCCGAAGATACACGTACAAGTGCGCCCTTGCTTAAACATTTTGGAATAGATAAAAAGGTTTTCTCCCACCACCAGCATAATGAACATAAATCTGTTATCGAGGTGATACGCTTCCTTAAAGAAGGAAAAAAAATCGCACTCATCTCCGATGCAGGTACCCCTGCGATTTCGGATCCGGGGTTTTTAATGGTACGCGAGGCCATCAGAAATGATCTTGCCGTAGAATGTCTGCCTGGAGCCACAGCGTTTGTCCCGGCACTGGTTAATTCCGGTCTGGCAGCCGACAGGTTCACCTTTGAGGGCTTTCTACCGGTGAAGAAGGGTAGACAAACACGAATGAAAGAGCTATGCACCGAAGAGCGCACCATGATATTTTATGAATCACCTCATCGGTTATTAAAAACATTGGAAGAGTTTGGCAGGTATTTTGGAACAGACAGACAGGCATCAGTTTCGCGCGAGCTTACCAAGATGTTTGAAGAAACGGTGAGAGGTACTGTAACTGAAATCAGGGCATATTTTGAGACCCACACGTTAAAAGGAGAGTTTGTGATTTGTGTAGCGGGGAATGACAATAAAAAAATATAAAGACATGCTAATAGAACAATATCTAACAGACGACCAAGATCCGAAAACAGCCGAGAAAGTGCTGTTGAAACTGCGCGATATGCTCACTTCAGGAGAGGCTATTATCTATCTGGCTATCCAAAAAAAGCCTGCTGTGACTTTAATAGCCGATAGTATTGCCCTAACTAATAAACGCATCATATTCTGCCTGCCTGAAAATCTGGGGCTGACCACCAACTTTGTCACTTTCACGTGGGAAGATATCAAAGAAGTATCTTTTAAGGAAGAATTCTTTGGGGCGAAGTTTATGACCATCCCGCAAAGAGGCGAAAACATAGCAATAGACTATATCCCTAAAGTACAGGCACGGAAGCTCTATCAGCTTTGCAACGAACAGTTGGAAAAAAACAAAGAGTTGGGAAGTCGACAAGAGGCGAAAAAAGAATTCACAAGAAACATCAGCACTGCCGAGGACCACACCTCCTACACAGACATTGAAGAAGAGGAAAAGCCTTTCGCTCAACCTCCTTCACCTGCCCCTGCAGATGATCCGGAAGATGAGGTAACTCAAAAACTGAAAAAACTGAAAACGCTTTTTGAGAAACAGCTCATCACCATGGAAGAATACGAAAGCAAGAAAGCAGATATTTTATCTCGACTATAGTGAAAAAAAACTACCTCCTGGCTCTGTTTAGTGCGTTTCTGTTATGGCTATCCTGGCCGCCTATTCCTTACACTACCCTCATTTTACTAACGGCCCTGGTTCCCCTGCTAATCGCTGCCGAAGATATTATTCAGTCAGAATACAAAAAGAAAGGCCGGCTACTCTTCAGGTCTGTCTTTCTCTGCTTTTTTATTTGGAATACATCCAGTATATATTGGGTTTTCAATTCGCTGAATGCCGTAATGCCTGTCGGGATAGCCTTAATTATTTCGATCATTCCGTTCGGTCTGGGATCATTACTCATGAGCCTGGCATTCTGGCTATATTATCAGCTGAGGAGGTTCAATGGTCGCATAATAAGCTATGTCGGTTTAGTGTGCTTCTGGATAGGCTATGAGTATCTACATCAGAGCTGGGACCTGGCCTTCCCCTGGATGAACCTCGGTAACGGCTTCGCGACATCGCATTATCTCGTCCAATGGTATGAATTTACGGGGGTCTATGGCGGCACCCTCTGGGTACTCCTGTCAAATATTTTGATATTCGAGACCTATCGGATTTACCACACCAATGCAGCCAGACGCAGAAAAATTATTCTGGCAGGCCAGACAATCACCTTTATGGTGTTCCCGGTTATCATCTCCCTGATCATCTACTTTAATTATACTGAGCGCTCTAATCCTGCAAATGTGGTGGTTGTACAACCTAATATCGACCCCTACGCCAAATTCAACAACCTTTCGTCAGCAGAGCAAACAGCACGACTTATCCACCTATCCGACTCCCTCGGACAGGTTAATACTGAATTCTTTATTTGGCCAGAAACCGCTATTTCAAATAGTACAGAAGAACAAAACATACGAATGGATCCAGATTATATGAGGATCATGGATTTCCTTTCCAAATACAAAAACGGGAGTCTACTCTCGGGGATAGAAAGCTATTCGGTATATGATACTACCGAAACCGCCAGTGCCCGTTATGATGGACGGACGGGTAAGTATTTTGATGTTTTCAATGCAGCCGTACTGATCGAAAACTCGGCAAAAGTACAGTTCTATCATAAGTCCAAGCTCGTTCCGGGTGTCGAGCAAACCCCATTTTCAACTGCTCTTGGGTTCCTGAAGCCGGCTTTCGCAGCTTTTGGCGGCTCCTCAGGAAGTTACGGAAAACAGGATGAACCTTCTGTATTCTATTCCCAAAGCGGTATTGGAGTTGCTCCGGTGATCTGCTATGAATCGATCTGGGGAGAATATGTCGCTCAATACATCCATAAAGACGCTCAGTTTATCGCTATTATCACAAATGATGGCTGGTGGGGAAATACCTCCGGAAAGGATCAGCATTTGCAGTATGCTAAGCTTAGGGCAATAGAAACAAGAAGATGGGTGGCACGCTCTGCCAATACGGGTATTTCGGCTTTTATTAATCAAAGAGGCGATATTGTAAGCTCCACGCAATGGTGGGTTCCTACTGCAATAAAGGCCGATATCAATTTAAATGATACCCTGACATTCTATGTACAACACGGAGACTTCATCGCCCTGGCAGGTGTCGCAGGAGCCGGCGTATACCTCCTACTTCTGCTTACAGCATTCGTCCGCAAAGAGCGCATTTAAAAAATCCGCTCCTTAAAAGAAGCGGATAAATTAAACAAAACTAAACAAGCCGCTTAAAGCGGATTAAAAAATCAAGAGCTCAACAGATATCTGTTAATGTCTTAAATAAACGAAATTTATTAGGATAACCGTTTAAACATACAATTTTGTTACAAAGTGGTTAGCCGAGGTATCTTCCCACCACAGGCATTCGCCGGCCAACTCCAAAGGCTTTCGGCGAAACTCTTAATATTGGCGGAGCCTGATTTCGCTTAAACTCGGCATTATTTACCATTTTTAATACCTTTTTCACCAATGCGGCATCATAGCCCAATTGTATGATATGTGCTGAGCTCTTTCTCATTTCAACATACTGAAAAAGAATCTTATCGAGGACATCGTAATCGGGAAGTGAGTCGGAATCTTTTTGGCCGGGACGGAGTTCTGCAGACGGAGGTTTTATAATACTGTTTATAGGGATAATCTCCCCGTTCCGGTTGATATAGTTCGAGAGTTGGTAAACCTGCGTTTTATATACATCACCTAGAACGGCAATAGCACCCGCCATATCCCCATAGAGAGTCCCATAACCTACCGCACATTCACTTTTGTTGGATGTGTTAAGCAGAATATAACCGAATTTATTTGACATCGCCATCACGATGATCGCCCGACTTCTCGCCTGTATGTTCTCTTCCGCCACGCTGAATGGTAAACCCTTAAAAATGGGTTTCATGATCTTTTCAAAAGCAGTTATAGCATCCTTTATCGGGATGACCTCATGCTGACAGCCTAAATTTTTCACCAGATCCATAGCATCCTTTAGCGAATGATCACTTGAATATTCCGATGGCATCAGTACCGCCATTACATTTTCAGGGCCCAGAGCTTCTGCTGCCAAAGCACATACCAATGCTGAGTCAATCCCTCCGGAAAGGCCAAGTACGGCCTTTGAGAATCCTGATTTTTGAAAATAATCTCTGATGCCAAGTACCAATGCGCGGTAGATTTGCGAGACGTCACTCCGGGGAGCAGGTGTGATAATTGGTAATATTTGTATGGCCCCCCTGTCAAACTCATACACCCTCATATCCTCGGCGAAATAGGGCATCTCATCCAGCAAAGAGCCTTCCTTATCGAAAGCTAGTGAGCCGCCGTCGAAAATAATTTCCGTCTGAGCACCCACTTGGTTAACATATAGTAGAGGAAGTCGATATCTTCTGCAATTATCACCCAAAATACGAAGCCGCTCCTCGTCGTGGTTATAGGCAAATGGTGATGCTGCAATGTTGATCATCAGATCCGGCGTCTCTTTGATCAACTCATCCATGGGACAATTTTGATACATCGGATTATCATCAACATTCCATAAATCTTCGCAAATGGTCAATGCAATTCTTAGGCCTTTGAAGTCCAAGCATTTGAACTCTGAAGCCGGCTCGAAATAACGATACTCATCGAATATATCGTAGTTTGGCAACAAGCCTTTATGTACAACTGTCTTTATCTCCCTGTTCTCAATAAAATAAGCAGAATTGAACAGGTCTTTGCCCTGGGCCTCTGACCTGACCGTCGGAAGGCCGATAATACATGCGATATCATCACATTCCCTGGCAATTTCCCTGGCCGACTTTTCGCAACGGTCCACAAACTCAGTAAACTCCAAAAAATCCCTTGGAGGATAACCGCATAGGCATAACTCCGAAAAAACGATCAGATCAACCCTCTTCGCCCTAGCATCTTTAATACCATTAATAATCTTTTGCGTATTGAAATTAAAATCCCCAATAATGTAATTAAACTGGGCCAGCGCTATCTTCATTTATGATTGTTTATTAAGAGTACCCGGATCGGGCAGTATATATTCACAGTCATTTTATCTAATTTAGCAGATATCCGCTTAAGATGATATCCAGACAAATTTACCTGTTTTTTTCTATATGCTTGATCATTGTATCCTGTAATAACAAAAAGGGTCCAGACCTGTCTAACATCAATTTGAATATCCCCCTGGAGCGTTTCGACCAGGAATTAAACAATTTAAATGCTGATGATATGCTCATCCAAACAGAGCTACTTCATAAGAAATATACTTGGTTTTATGAGGATTATATTTCGCAGATGATTGGTGCAGGCATAGTGCATGATCCTTCTTACCTAAGTAATCTCTCTGAGATACTCCGCAATCCTGATTATCAGGCGCTGAGCGCCAGCGTAGAAGAGACCTTCGCCAATATGGATCGCCAACAAGCGGAATTAAATGACGCTTTTAAACATATACGTTATTATTATCCTGATCAGAAGCTACCCCGTCTGATCACTTTTATTTCCGGCTTTGCCGTGCAAATCCCCGTAGGCAATGATTATATAGGTATTGGGCTTGATATGTTCCTGGGCCAGAATGGGAATAAGTTTTATGCAGCTTTGCAGCAAAGCATCCCCCAGTATATTTCAAGGCGATTCACAAGCGAAAATATTACTCCCCGAGTCGTGGAAGCCTTTATCAGAGAAGATATGTTTCCCGATAAGGATACCGACCGTTCTCTACTTGCCAAGATGATTTACAACGGCAAAATTATGTATATGATGGACGCGGTGATGCCTGAGCTTCCGGATACATTGAAAATTGGCTATACAACAGAACAGCTCGAGTGGTGTATTAAAAATGAAGGAGGGCTATGGGCTTATTTTATTGAGAATGAGTTGCTTTTTGAGACAGACTATATGAAAATCCAAAAATATCTGGCAGAAGCACCCTTTACCCCGGGGGTAGGTGAACGGTCTGAATCAGCGCCTAAGCTGGGGATATGGATCGGCGGACAGATTGTCAAGAAATACATGGACGAGAATCCAGATGTAAAGCTGCAGGATTTGATGGTAGAAAAGGATGCACAAAAAATTTTAACCGAATCAAAATATAAGCCGAAAATGTAACCTTTCCCAATAACTAATTGGAGAAGAAAAAATAAAGTAGAAGAAAATATGAAGATCGGCATAGTTCTTTCAGGAGGGGGCATCCGTGGAATTGCTCATTTGGGCGTACTCCAGGCTCTAACAGAAGCGGGAGTAAAGTTTGATACGATCTGCGGCGCGAGTGCGGGGTCAATTGTGGGAGCGCTGTTTTCACAGGGCATCGAGCCGCAGGAGATCCTCCGCATTTTTTTGAAGACCCGACTATTGAGATTCATGAGACTAGCATTCCGCAACACAGGCCTATTGTCACTGGATCTCACACTCCCATTATTCTTAGAATATATCCCGCATAATTCATTTGAGAAGCTGAAAATACCCTTGGTCATCACTGCCACCAATTTCAGCGAAGGCAAATTGGCCTATTTCTCATCTGGAAAACTAATGCCAGCCATCCTTGCTTCCAGTTCTATTCCGGGAGTATTCAAACCTATCATGATCGATGATAATATGTATGTAGACGGTGGGCTTCTCAATAACTTTCCCATAGAACCTTTGGAGGGTAAATGCGATTTCATTATCGGCTCCTCCTGTAACCATCTTCCTGTAGTTCATGAGATCCCAAACTTCCGAAAGCTTATGGAGCGTGCTGCAATCATGTCGGTGAATGCCAATATGGAGAAAAAATACGCCAGGTGCGATGTATTCATCGAACCGCAAGGAATGGGGGCAACCAGCATGTTTGACGTCAAGAAAGCAGAGGAGATTTACTGGTTAGCTTATAATACCGCTTTAAGTACGCTTCACAGCAGCGAAAAACTCAAGATCATCATAGAAAAAAAATAAAAAAGAGCTCTTCCCTACTAGTGGCATGAGCTCTTTTTAACGCTTGTGATAATCAACAAATAGTTGATATCTAAGTTTACTTGAGTATTCTCAGTATCGCCTTCAGGCAGATATATATCCCAACGACAAAAATAATATTAGATACTACGTTAATCATTGTCCAGCTACCAGTATAGCGGAGGAAGATTCCGAATACACCCACAATAACACCGACCGTGATCAGTTTATAATGCGCAGGGTCATTGGACTCTTCGGTTATCTTGTTTTTATATGTTTCTTCCATTTCCTGTGATTGAGATATACGAAAATACGATTCTATTTTGCAGTTTAAAATTCTATCTGATATTATCCGTTGGACAATGCCGCCGCGCCACTCACGATCTCGGTCAGCTCGGTGGTAATAGCCGCTTGTCTCGCCTGATTATACGATAGCTTAAGTGCCTTTAGCAGATCACCTGCATTTTCCGTGGCCTTATCCATTGCCGTCATACGAGCTCCATGCTCGGAAGCATGTGAGTCAAGAATAGCCTTGTACACCTGGATTTTAATCGACTTAGGGATCAATTGTTCAACAATCTCTTCCTGAGATGGCTCCAGCAGATAATCTACATGCTTAGAACTGTCAGCTACATCATCTGTTTTTGCCAATGGTAACAACTGTTCGGTGGTGAGGATCTGCACAGCAGCATTTTTGAATTGATTGTAAACCAAATCTACTCTGTCGTAATCACCTTTGGCGAAGCTCTTCATAACCGCTTCTGTGATCTCTGAAGCGTTTTCGAAAGTCAGGTTGCTGTACAGTTCATTATTATTGCCGATCACGGTAAACTTGCGCTTTTCATAAAAATCCTGAACTTTCTTACCTATGGCTACAATATGAACATTGCCATTACGGTACTGCTCAGAATATTTCTCCGAAATCAAATTATTAACCGTCTTAATGACGTTCATGTTAAACGCACCAGCGAGACCACGATTAGATGAAACAGCTATAATCAACACTTTAACAGGCTCGCGTTCTAAAATATAGGGCGAGTTTGATTCATCCAGACTTCCTGAAAGATGCCCAAGCATCTCTTTCATCTTAGTAGCATATGGCCTGAGCTGAATAATAGCATTAGTGGCTCTCTTCAACTTCGCCGCAGAAACCATCTTCATGGCCTTGGTTATCTGCTGTGTCGAGGTAACGGATGCTATACGGTTTCTTACTTCTTTTAAATTAGCCATTTTTTAAAGCTTTCAGCTGTCAGCTATGAGCTATGAGCTTTTTTCCAGCGCCATATCGGAGCTGATTTCTCATTGCCCGTAGCTCGCAGCTTAATATTTATCTCCTAACTCCTTCGCTACAGTTTCCAGCGCCCCAGTAATGGTATCATCCAGCTTTCCTGCTTTCAGTCCGACCAAGACCTCCGGATAGCGTTGCTCGATCTGTTGAATAAACTCCGCTTCGAATTCCTTCACCTTATTTACTGGAACGTTACGCATCAGATTCTTTGTTCCCACATAGAGAATCGCCACCTGCTTTTCCACTGGTACGGGAGAGAACTGAGCTTGCTTTAGCAATTCAACGTTACGGGCTCCTTTATCCAAAACCGACTTGGTAGCCGCGTCAAGGTCAGACCCGAATTTCGAGAAAGCCTCCAATTCACGATACTGTGCCTGGTCGAGTTTCAAGGTACCGGCCACCTTCTTCATCGATTTGATCTGGGCATTACCACCTACACGAGATACAGAAATACCTACGTTGATGGCCGGACGAACACCTGCATTGAACAAGTTAGACTCAAGGAAAATCTGACCATCAGTAATCGAAATTACATTGGTTGGGATATAAGCAGACACGTCACCTGCCTGAGTTTCAATAATCGGCAATGCAGTTAATGAGCCTCCTCCTTTGACAATATGCCTGATCGACTCTGGCAGATCATTCATTGATTGGGCGATACTATCGTTTTGGTTGATTTTGGCAGCACGTTCCAGCAAGCGGCTGTGTAGATAAAACACATCCCCTGGATAAGCCTCACGACCCGGAGGGCGACGCAATAAAAGCGAAACTTCACGATAAGAAACCGCCTGTTTGGAAAGATCGTCATAAACGATCAATGCCGGGCGACCGGTATCACGGAAGAACTCGCCAATTGCTGCTCCTGCAAACGGCGCATAGAATTGCATTGGCGCAGGATCAGAAGCAGAAGCCGCAACAATCACCGTATAAGGTAACGCTCCATTTTCTTCGAGAACTTTTAGAATCTGAGCTACAGTTGAGTTTTTTTGACCGATTGCCACATATATGCAATAAACAGGATTGCCTGCGTCATAAAATTCCTTCTGATTAATAATGGTGTCAACACAAACCGCAGTTTTACCTGTTTGACGGTCGCCAATAACAAGCTCCCGCTGGCCGCGACCTATAGGAATCATTGCATCAATTGCTTTAATACCGGTTTGCAAAGGCTCAGTAACGGGCTGACGGTAAATTACACCAGGCGCTTTACGCTCCAGCGGCATTTCATAGGTTTCGCCCAAAATTGGACCTTTCCCATCGAGCGGTTTGCCCAGAGTATTAACAACCCGTCCAAGCATGCCCTCTCCAACCCG
>CAZFQV010000062.1:0-9448 GCA_964521175.1 uncultured Sphingobacterium sp. | reverse complement strand
CTATGGCGAGTAGAATGATACTGGCCGAACCGTCTGTCAGCGCAGTTTGAATGCTGAACCCAAACCAAAATAGAATGGCTGATTGTGCGATGATACATGCGAGCAGGCATTGCAGCATGATCAAAGTGATTTTATTCCTTATTAATAAGGACGACAACTGTCCGAATATTTTAATTTGCTGTTGAGACATCAGCTATAGAGTCCATATTAAATATATACCGGTCAAAAGCTTTTGATATCTATGCCGCCGAATATAGAGGTGCCCTGAATTACCAAAATCTTGTCTCCCGCAGGATTTAACTGCGGCGGCCTCTTATCTTCAATCCCACCGAAGATGGCCACCATCTCAGACTGGATAGTCCAGTTGGCGGGAACAATAATCTTGGTCCCCCCGAAAACCTGAACCACCTCGAGATTTACCCGGCCATTTATATCGGCATGTATCAGGTTAATCTCCGAGCCGCCAAAGAAATTGACAATTTCGCCTCCCTTGAAATTTTTAGAAACAACATTTTTCTTGACGCCACCAAATATAGATACCGACTCTATTCTGTCCTCGGCCGTTTCTGTATGATCCTGGTGCTGTTGGTTACCCGGTTCTCTATAATCGCCGTCAGTCGAAGTCGCAAGAGGTTCTTTAGTCCAGCGATCAAAGTTGTCTGTTAACCGACGGGTCTTTTTCCCGAATATCAGCCAAATCCCCAAAGCGATAATCACTGCTGGCCAGAAAAGTCTGCTGAGATTCATATCGGGCATTACCCTGTTGCTGAGAAAAAAAAAGCCTAAAACGATAGGCATGAACGCCGATGGCTGATTATAACCCTGCCGGGCGCCTATAAAACAACCAATAAGTATTAAGAATACCGGCCAGCTCAGTATCCACGACGGTATAAAGAAAAGGTCGAGCGTTTGAAGAAGTAATATGCCTCCTATAAGAAGTAATATTAAGCCTACCAGAGCTTTACCCGACCCAGGACCAGAGCCTTTAATTTTTTGCATATCATCAATGTTTATTCAAAACTAAGGTATAAAATCATCAGTTAAAATATTTATTAGGCGAGTTCACTACTTGAGTCGGTGAGTGGACGAAAATTAGCGGTATAAATCCAGTTCCGGTATCGAATTGAGCCGGAGGATCCCACATGCAATGTTCTTATGGAATTATTTTTTATTCTCAGGTTTTGTATGATGGAAATTATATCAATTATTCTATTTATAAAGACCTTGATTTATTTGTTTTCTCATGGTTTCTGATTATTTATCTCCTGATGACGTCTTAATGGTGTATTTCTTAAATTTCCATTAATTATATTTATCTTTAGGTTGCAATAATTTCTTTCAAATTATGGATTTCTTATATATTTGGTTTGGCGTGCATTGATAAATTATTCAAAGACCGGATGAACTTGTTGCAACTGGATACGTACCTAAACTTAGTGAGTGAAGCATCGCATTTTTGACAGGATAATCATTGAGAATTCTTTTTTCTTAATTAACCGAAAGGGCAAGGTTGTTTATCTAAATGTTGATTCTTTAGAAAAATTGAGCGTGCTGAGTGCCCATCCGTACATCGGGCAGTCTGTCGATGAGCTGATTCCCGTCCGCTACGTCAATAACTTTGATTTATTGCTTAAACGTGGTTTCGATGGGCATTCTATAGTTTGTGAGCATAACTTCCATATAAAAGGTATTGATCGGATGACTATCCAGGTGGCTATGACGCCGATTTGCATCTCTGAATATATATCTTACATATTAATCAATCTATCGTGGGATCGCACACCACGCTCTCTGGAAAGCCTTTCTTTTCTTACCTCCCACCAGTTGCGTGCGCCTTTGAGCAATATTCTAAGCCTTTCAGATCTGCTGAATCACCCCTCGCTCGAAACTTTTAATTACTCCAAGACGCGGAACCTCCTTGCTGATATTAACCGCCAGGCGCAGGAATTGGACAAAATAGTGCTGAAACTGAATTCGATTATTAATCAGGACTTAACGGCCTCGGGATTTCAGCCGAAGCGGCTTAAGAATATGATCAATTACATAATGTTGGTTGATGACGATCCGATGGTGAACAGCCTGCACAAAATGCTGCTTTCAAAATACGTGGATATGAAGGTCACTACGTTTACCGACCCTCTGGAAGCATTAGCTTATTTAGACGAAAACCCACCTGACCTAATCTTTCTCGATTTGAATATGCCTGTTATTAATGGATTTGAATTTCTGGAAAAACTTCAGCAACGTGCTAAGCCAGTAGACGTAATTATTGTTTCTTCGTCCGTAAATACCAATGAGAAAATCAGAGCCTCTACGTACGACCTTGTGAAAGACTTTTTAAGTAAACCATTAACCTATGAAAAGCTGAAAAAAATACTGACCTAAAGAATGCGTAGGGACTCTAAAGTATTCTGATCTGCCTATGGTATGAATCCAGGCGCTTATGATCTGGATTCAGCTCAGTGATCAAATAGTCTGCGCTGTTTAAATTGCATACCTGGAGTTTTTGACTTGTGTCCAGTCGTTCCCCAATACTAAGGATACATAATTTTTTTGCAGACCTGATCAATGCTTTTTTAACCTGCACTACTTCCCAGTCGTAATCAGTCACTCCTCGCTCGGCGGAGATTGCGTTTGCTCCCAGGAAGCAGAGATCGACGCGAATCTCAGAAAGCTGACTGACTACCGATGCTCCGGTGCAGATGTAAGAATTTGGTGCGAGCTGTCCGGCCAGGAGTATAACGTCTACCGTTGACCTTTGCGCAACCTCTAACGCTACTAAAGGACTGATCGTGAGAAACATTCCTTTCAGATCATGAGGGATAATCTTAGCGAGTTCCAGCATGATGGTTCCACCTCCGGCAAGAATGATCATCCCATCCTGAATGAAGCTTAAAGCCTTCGCAGCTATCTTTTTCTTTTCCTCCTGGGCATATACCGCCTGCTGTTGGAAAGGCTGATGAAAGAACTTTGATATCGCGCCTCCGCGAACTTTTATGATTTTCCCTTCCTTTTCGAGTTCTGCCAGATCTCGCCGGATTGTGTCTAAGGAAACGTTTAACAAGGCCACCAGATCTGCCGAGAGAACTTTATGGTGTAAGTTGATTTGTTGTATGATTATTCTTTGTCGCTCTTCCTGTAGCATTTCACACTGGTTTTATGTATTATAATTGTTCAGTTCTTCACGAATAACAACTTATGTTAATTTGCAATTTAATGCGATATTTATATATTTGAAATGCAAAGTTGCAAAATATTGCATTATAAATTTAGCGCTTATGAATCGTTTTAAACGAAATATTCTCTTGCTTTTATGTGTGCTTTTTGTTTTGGCTGCTCGTGCGCAAGAAAATACCAATGCCTGGATCAGGATAAATCAATTGGGTTATTCGCCGGAAAGCATAAAGATAGCTGTGTTAGGCACGAAAGGTCCCACCCGGTTTACTCGCTTTGAACTGGTGGACGCCTCTACGTCGAAAGTCGTACTTAAAAAAACAGCCGGTCGTGATTTCGGAAGTTACGGCCCTTTCCAAAGATCTTACCGACTGAACTTTAGCGAAGTCAAATTACCTGGAACCTATTATCTTCAATCAGGAAATGTGCGTTCTCCGCTGTTTAAAATAGGTGAGGATGCCTATAAAGGAACCAGTGATTTTGCTCTACGCTACATGCGTCAACAACGATGCGGTTACAATCCTTTTCTCAAAGCAGCGTGTCATCCCCTGGATGGTTATACGGTCTATGGCCCCATGCCTGAACACACCTTTATTGACGTTACCGGAGGGTGGCATGATGCGTCAGACTACCTGCAGTATTCAACGACCTCTGCGAATGCGACCTATAATCTGCTCGCAGCTTACCGTGATTTTCCTGCTGTTTTTGGCGATGGACACCTGGCAAACGGACTGGAGGGCGAAAATGGAATCGCTGATGTGCTTGATGAAGCGAAGTGGGGTCTCGACTGGCTGCTTAAAATGCATCCCAGGGAGACCTGGATGTTTAACCAAATTGCCGATGACAGGGATCATGTGGGCTACCGTCTGCCTAATCTGGACTCCGCAGATTATGGATTTGGCAAAGGTAGGGGACGTCCTGTCTATTTCATTACCGGCGAAAAGCAGGGATTGGGTAAATACAAAAATAATCAAACCGGTGCAGCATCAACCGCCGGCAAGTTTGCGAGCGCTTTTGCACTCGGGGCTCAGGTGTTCAGCTCTGAAGATCAATATCTGGCGGACGTGTTTAGGAATAAATCAATATCCGCTTATAACTTTGGTTTAGCAAAACCCGGAGCAGCACAGACGGCATCGGTCTTATCGCCTTATATCTATGCTGAAGATAATTGGGTAGATGATATGGAACTTGGCGCTGCGACACTCTATCAGCTCACTGGTGACAAGAAATACATGGCGCAGGGATTAAGGTATAGCGATGAGGAAAAGATCACCCCATGGATGGGAGCAGACACCGCAAAGCACTATCAATGGTACCCTTTTCATAATGCCGGCCATTTCGAGCTCGCGAAAGCTGCCGACACAGAGTCGAAAGCAAAGCTGATTAGCTATTATAGGGAAGGAATCGAAAAAGTCTGGCTAAAATCAAAGGATAATGCTTTTTTCAGGGGCATACCTTTTATCTGGTGTTCCAATAACCTGACGACAGCATTTGCCATTCAGTGCTATCAGTACAGAAAGCTGAGCGGAGACGAGACTTATATTGAACTGGAACAAGCATGCTTTGACTGGCTTTTCGGGCTCAATCCCTGGGGAACTAGTATGGTATTTGGCCTGCCCCCAGTTGGTGACTCACCGGTTGACCCTCATTCTTCGTTTAGCTCGCTGTTTGGATACCCACTAGATGGGGGGCTAATTGACGGGCCTGTGTACGGCAGTATATACAATAATCTGATAGGTATTAGCCTGCATGATGATGATGAATACGCCGAATTTCAGTCTCAGTTGGCAGTGTATCATGATGATACAGGCGATTATAGTACGAATGAGCCCACCATGGATGGAACGGCCTCATTGATATATTTACTGGCTGCAAAAGAAAATGATTCCAGGGAGGGAGCAGCCGGAAAAAAGTAGTAATTGATGAAAACGGCGCTATAATCAGAGGTGACGTCTCGAAGAAACAAATCTCTCTGGTATTCACAGGTGACGAGTTTGCCGACGGGGGAAAAGTGATCCGGAAGTCATTGAAAGCAAATAAGGTTCCGGGATCATTTTTTCTGACCGGGAATTTTTATGCAAACCCTGATTTTCGCCGGTTGGTTTTGAACCTGAAGCGTGATGGTCATTATCTGGGCTCTCATTCAGATAAGCATCTTTTATATGCCGATTGGGTGAAGCGTGACAGTCTGCTGGTTAGTAAGAGTGAATTTACGAGCGACTTAGAAGATAGCTATAGAAAGCTGGATGGCTTAGGTGTAAAGGAGGATGCAATATTTTTTCTTCCGCCTTATGAGTGGTATAATTCTGAAATAGCAAAATGGGTAGGTGAGAGAGGGTTAAAACTCATCAATTTCTCACCAGGCACGCTTTCGACGGCCGACTATACTTATCCGGAAATGGGTAATTCTTACCGGCCGTCAGATCAGATATATCATTCGATTATGGAAAAGGAGGACGCTGACCCTAATGGACTGAATGGGTTCATCCTGCTTGTTCATATCGGTACGGATCCAAGGAGGATCGATAAATTTTATAACCGACTGGATGAACTAATAAAGGAGCTTAAAGCGAAACAATATCGCTTCGTGAACCTGAGGGTTTTACTTGAACATTGAGGCTATGGTGGTAAAAAAATCTATAATATGTCAGTACTCGGAATAGACTTAGGCGGAACCAAGGTGTCCGCAGCTGTTTTCACAGATAAAGGGATTCTTATCAAGCGTGACTATGCGGCCTTAGATGGCCGTGAAGGCAGAGAGGTAGGCCGGCTCATAGCCGATTTGATAAGGAAGTTCAGGAACGACACCGACGGAGATGAAATATCTTCAGTGGGGATTTGCGTACCGGGGATAAGTCGCAGCAAAACAGGTACGGTGTGGGCACCGAATATACCCGGATGGGAAGATTATCCTCTACTCGAAGAACTTAATGAAGTTTGTCTGCCTCTACCTGTAAGCATAGACAGTGATCGCGCCTGTTGCATATTGGGTGAACACTGGCAGGGTAATACCCAGGGATGTAGTGATGCGATTTTCCTGGCGGTAGGAACAGGAATCGGTGCCGGTATTATGATTAATGGAAGCATATTGAGAGGAGCACATGATATCGCCGGCGCCATAGGATGGATGGCTTTGGATCGCCCTTTCTTTGATAAATATAAGTTATGCGGAAATTTTGAATATTACGCCTCCGGCGACGGAATCGCAAGACTCTGTCGCGAGATATTGGTTCTCAACCCCCATTACAGGGGTAAATTATTTCAAAAGCCAAGCGAACATATCGTTGCGGCCGATGTGTTTGGCGCTTATGAAGAAGGAGATAAGTTGGCAGAAGAAGTTTTACAGATTTGTGTTGAATTTTGGGGGATGGCGGTTGCTAATCTGGTCAGTTTGTTTAATCCTGAAAAGATCATCCTCGGTGGCGGAGTGTTCGGACCTGCCGCACAATTTGTTGCCCAAATTAAAGCGGAAGCTGATAAATGGGCCCAACCGATATCAAGTCAACAAGTGAAGCTGGAGATCTCAGGGATGGGTGGAAACGCAGGCTTGTATGGAGCAGGTTTCCTGGCATTGAATAATAGTATTAAACCAAAATTGTGATATGTATAAATCCAGATTAGTTTTTATTGCCGCATGCCTCGGGTTGCTGCTCTTTGGTATTGGTCTTATCACCCTGGGCTCGGTTGCCACCGCTTTGAGGGATAAATTTGATTTGAATGAAGTTTCGGCGGGTACCCTGTTTTCGATCCTGCCCATAGGTATTCTGCTGGGTTCATTGATCTTCGGGCCACTTTGCGATAAATACGGATATAAAGTCTTTTTGATTATCTCCTGCCTGATTATGTTCGTTGGGTTTCAGGGTATTGCCTATTCGGACTCAATAGGTCTGCTGAATGTCTTTGTCTTTTTCTTCGGTCTGGCTGGCGGCGCGCTTAATGGAGCAACGAATGCGGTGGTAGCAGATATTAGCATGAAGAATAAGGCGGCGAACCTGAGCCTACTTGGAGTTTCATTTGCAATAGGTGCACTGGGTATGCCATTCGTGCTCGGAACTCTTGAGGGTTTGTACGACTTCAGCCTGATCCTTTCTGCGGTAGGCTTTTTGACTTTGATCACGGCTGCTTTTTTTTTAGCAATCCAATTCCCGCCGCCAAAGCAAAAGCAAGGTATCCCGTTTTTACAGGGACGAAGGCTTCTAAACGATAATGTCTTAATTCTGATCTCCTTTTTTCTCTTTTGCCAAAGCAGCTTCGAAGGGATTATTAATAACTGGACTACTACTTATTTGCTGGACCAGCTTGGCGTCCTCCAGAGTCGGGCCCTGTATGCGCTTTCTCTTTATGTAGTGGGAATGGCCGTCATGCGGGTATTGATTGGCAGCGTATGGAGAGGTCTAAGGCCCAGAACAATTCTCTACATCTCCTTTGTACTTCTGGTTATTGGTTGCACCCTATTAAAAGCTGGGATTTCATATCCAGTGTCTGTTGCCGGACTAATACTTACCGGGGGCGGACTTGCAGGAGGATTCCCCGTTATGCTCGGTTTTGTAGGAGAGCGTTATACAGATCTTTCTGCCACGGCATTCAGTTTTGTGCTGGTAGTGGCACTTATTGGGAATATATTTGTCAATTACCTGATGGGATTGATCGCCCAGACATACGGTGTATCGCATCTAACCACTGCGGCTTATGCACTTACTGCAGTGATGATAATATTGACCATCTTCATCGTTAAAAAAGTAGATATCGAAAGATTGAAATCCAAATAATAAATAATTAATCAAATAAATAAATACCATGAAGTTAGCTAAAGAATGGCTTAAGAATGCACGGGATATAATGACCCGTATTGAAGACACCCAGATGGACAATATCCGTATAGCGGCAGAGATTATGGCCGACTCCATTGAGGCAGGCAGATGGGTTCATACCTTTGGATGCGGTCATGCCACCATTCCCGTGGAGGAAATGTATCCGCGTATTGGGGGATTTGTGGGTTTTCACCCGATGATTGAACTACCTCTCAGCTTCTTTACCAGGATCACCGGAGAGATGGGCGTCCATCAGTTTGTGTTTCTTGAAAGGGTTGAGGGCTATGGCGTCGAGATCATGAAAGGATATAACTTTGATCCGCGCGATACCATGTGGCTGTTTTCTCATACGGGCATCAATAACGTAAACATAGATGTGGCTCTGGAGGCAAAAAAGAAGGGGATGAAAGTAATTGTCTTTGGTTCCGCAGCAGAGGCGGTCGGAAAGAAAACCCGCCACTCTAGTGGAAAGACGATTTTTGATATTGCGGATCATGTGGTTGATTCATGCGCCCCTATCGGCGACGCTTCCGTAGACTTGAAAAATCATCAGGATAAAGTCGGACCGGTTTCTACTATGGCATTTATTACCTGTGTATGGATGACCGTCACTACGGTGGCAGAGATCCTGGCTGACAGGGGAGTGAAGCTGTATATCCACCCTTCTCATAATGTGCCGGGTGACGACACGGCTAAAGAAAGACTTGAGGATGCCCTTGCGGAATATAAACGAAGGATTGCTGGCGTCTGATCCCGGTTTGAATGTACTAAGTGAATTATCTTTCATCCATTATATAGTTAAGTACCGTTATTATGAAATTAAGAACCTTAACGTTTTTAGCACTATTTACCGTAATGTTTACGGTTCAGGCCCAGGTTAAATCAGAAAATCTGTTTTACATGGTTAACACTCCCGAATCTTTTGAGAGTTTCAGGGCGAATGTCGGCCAGATATCCATTGTTTGTCCGCAGACGTTTTTAGTGAGTAAAGCGGGAGTACTTTCAGGGTCTGTCGATCCCAGGGTGCTTGAATTGGCAAAAGCCAATAATATTAAAGTGATGCCATTAATTGTGAACAGTGGCTTTGACCAGAAGCTGCTTCATGACATTGTTTCCAATCCGGTTTCCCGAAAACGTTCCATTGAAATGATGCTGGAATACGCAGAAAAATATCAACTCGATGGTTGGCAATTTGATTTGGAGGGTTTGAGTATCAATGATAAGGATGACTTTACGCTGTATTTTAAGGAAACGGCCGATGCTCTTCATAAAGCCAACCTGCAACTGTCTGCCGCATTGGTACATGCTACGGAGAATGTAGGCGGACCGAGTGCTTACCACCTGTTCTTATATGAAAACTGGCGAGCAGGATATTCTGTTAAGGAGCTTTCAGAGATTGGCGATTTTCTTTCGATCATGACCTATGATCAGCATACCCGTCGCACGCCGCCCGGACCGGTAGC
>CAZFQV010000061.1:0-9466 GCA_964521175.1 uncultured Sphingobacterium sp. | reverse complement strand
GCACATTCGGTCTTAGGGAAATGATACGGCAGGGCTTTTCTAACAGACCCTGCAGTGCGGCTTCAACCTCGGTGAGACTCACTGCACATACCTCACACTGGGCCTGGGTGATAATCACATCCGGATTAAGCTGTTTAATGAGCTCCCGATCGATGGTATAAATCGACAAAGCATCTGCAAGCATTTCCCTTACCTGCCGATCAATCTCTGCGCTGCCTGAGCCGGAAAGAACGCTCGCTGAGGAACAGACGGGTAGCTCTTTGATCTGCTCAGGAAAATCGCATTCATGGGATCTGCCTATGAGTTGTCGCTCCAGGCCTAAGGCGCATATAATTTCGGTAGCTGCCGGTAAAAGAGAAATAATTTTAGGCTCAGGCATAATGCTATTCTAACTTCGAAGACAGTCCGCTCTCATTGAACTTAAATAACTAAATTAATTATCCTTCCTTTTACGAAAATGAGTTTTTTCAGTGCTTTCCCTTCCAGGTATTTCTGAACATCTGCATTCGATCTTACTATCTCCTCTACCTCTTCCTGACTTGCGCTCAGGGAAATATTTAGGTTCATCCTGGTCTTTCCATTAATAGAGACCGGATATGAATATTCATTTTCAATCAGGTATTCAGGATTAAAAGTCGGGTAGTCTGCTGTTGAAATTGTGCCTGGCTCATTACCAAGAAGCGCCCATAACTCCTCCGTTATATGGGGAGCATAAGGTGTCAATACGATCACCAGCTCCTGCAATATTTTTTTATTGTTACATTTCAGGTCGGTCAGCTCATTTACACAAATCATAAAACTAGAGACGGAGGTATTGAATGAAAAACGCTCAATATCTTCTTCTACCTTCCGTATGATCTTATGCAGGGCCTTGTATTCGGCTTTAGATGGCTCTCCTTCGGTAACTTTAAAGTTGAAATCATCGTCATGAAATAATTTCCAGAATTTCCTTAAAAACTTAAAAACACCCTCTATACCGTTTGTATTCCATGGTTTACTCTGTTCAAGCGGCCCCAGGAACATTTCGTACATTCTGAGGGTGTCGGCACCGTATCGTTCTGTAAGGTCGTCGGGATTGACTACGTTAAACTTGGATTTCGACATTTTTTCAATTTCCACCCCGCACATGTATTTTCCGTGCTCAAGGATAAATTCTGCATTTTCGAATTCAGGACGTGAAGCCTTGAACTTCGCGATATTCAGCACTTCATTTTCAACGATATTCACGTCCACATGGAACGCAGAGGTTTTATAGTCGCCCTTCAGGCCGTGAGATACAAACGTATTGGTTCCCCTGCCCTCCGCATTCACTATCCGGTAAACAAAGTTCGAACGCCCCTGTATCATCCCCTGATTAATTAGCTTTTTGAAGGGTTCTTCTTCTATCACATATCCGCGGTCTTTCAGAAACTTATTCCAGAAGCGACTATATAATAAATGACCCGTAGCATGTTCAGATCCACCAATATAAAGATCCACATCCTTCCAGTAGGCAATCGCATCTGCCGAAGCAAATTCGTTATCGTTCATGGCATCCATATAGCGCAGCCAGTACCAGCTGGAGCCAGCCCAGCCAGGCATGGTACTCAACTCATAGTCATAGCTGTCCTTGTACTTCCAGTTATCAGCCCGTCCTAATGGTGGTTCACCACTTTCAGTAGGAAGATATTTATCTACTTCAGGAAGTAAAAGCGGAAGATCTTCCTGATCAAGCAAATGAGGCAGCTTATCCTTGAAATAAACTGGCACCGGCTCGCCCCAATAGCGTTGTCGCCCAAAAATAGCATCCCGCATACGGAAATTTATACGTGCTCTACCTGCTGTCAACTCTTCGAGTCTGGAGATCAAAACCGGAATTGCCTCATTATAAGACATCCCGTTTATCAATTCAGAATTAACATAACGCCCTTCCTTCGTAGGATCTGCTTCTATACTTATGTCTTGTTTATCGAGTATTTTCACAATCGGAAGATCGAAGTGCCTGGCGAAAAGATAGTCTCTCTGGTCACCGGAAGGAACGGCCATTACCGCACCCGTTCCGTAACCTGCCAGCACATAGTCAGCGATCCATACCGGCACCTTTTCTCCATTGAGTGGATTGAGCACATAACTCCCGGTAAAGGCACCCGACACCGTCTTGGTATCTGCCATGCGGTCAAGTTCCGACTTCTTCTTTGTCTGTTTAATATAGCTGTCGATTTCCTGCTTATGCTCTGCTGTAGTTAGTATATCCACCAGCTCATGTTCAGGCGCAACAACAAGGAAAGTAACGCCGTAAATAGTATCTACCCTGGTAGTAAACACTTCAATGCCAAGGTTGCTCCCTTCAACGGCAAACGTAACGGAAGCGCCTGAGCTCTTACCTATCCAGTTACGCTGCATCTCCTTCAGCGGATCAGGCCAGTCAATCGTATCAAGTCCTTTAAGCAATCGATCTGCATAGGCTGTAATCCTCATGCTCCACTGCATCATCTTTTTTTGTTCTACGGGATGCCCTCCCCGCTCAGAAAAGCCGTCCTTTACCTCATCATTGGCAAGTACTGTACCCAAGGCCGGGCACCAGTTGACGGTGCTTTCACGAAGGTATGTGAGTCGGTATTTTAGCAACTCCCTTTGCTTTTCGGTGTCAGCCATAGCCTTCCACTGTTCGGCGCTAAAACTAGCCACTTCGTCATCACAAACGGCTAGTACATCTGTGCTGCCCGAAGCTTCAAATTTTTTAATGAGCGTTTCAACATCCTCTGCCTGATCTGTTTCCAGATTATACCATGAATTAAAGAGGAGCATAAATATCCATTGCGTCCATTTATAATAGGAAGGATCGCTGGTACGCACCTCGCGACTCCAGTCGAAAGAGAAGCCCAACTGATCCAGCTGCTCGCGGTACCTATTGATATTGGTTTCGGTGGTTATTGCGGGATGCTGACCAGTTTGAATAGCATACTGCTCTGCCGGCAGGCCAAATGAATCGTAGCCCATAGGATGCAGAACATTGAAGCCCTTCAATCTTTTGTATCTCGCGAATATGTCAGAAGCGATATATCCCAGAGGATGCCCTACATGTAAACCCGCACCCGAAGGATAAGGGAACATATCCAATACGTAATATTTTGGCTTTGTTGATTTATTACTGACCTTAAATGTCTGATTTTCGGCCCAGAATCTTTGCCACTTCTCCTCTATGTTCCTGAATTGATAATCCATCTCAAATAACTTAAGCTGCGAAAATACTAATTTGTTATAAGTTTTGGGCTGCAAATAGAAGTCGAGGCCGGCTACAGGCTTAGGGCGATCAGAATCTAAGCTCTATCCATATTCCCGTTTTAGCAAAATTCAACTTTAACCAAGGATTGTTTATGTTTATAGATTGAAATCTTTATTTTCGCATTATATAATTATTTATGGCAGAATTCGAAGGCAGCACCGCAGCAAAAAAAACTAAGACTATCTATGTTTCTACTGTAATTAGTATAGCATTAGTTTTACTTATGACCGGCTTGCTGGGGCTAATCCTGGTTCATGCAAAAAATCTCTCCAATTATGTCAAGGAGAACATCGTGTTGAACATCATCGTGAATGACGGTGCCAAAGAAGTAGATATCACGGCGCTCCAAAAACAACTGGATGCCAATCCTCAGGTTCTGAAAACACAGTATGTCAGCAAGGAGCTCGCAGCAAGGAACCTTACTAAGGATTTGGGCGAGGATTTCGTGGATTTCCTGGGATATAACCCATTGCTTTCGTCCATAGATGTTTACATGAAAGCCGATTATGCCAACAACGAAAGCATAGAGGCTTTTACTGTCCAATTGAACAAAAATCCCCTTGTCAAGGAAGTGATTTATCAAAAATCGCTTATTGATATGGTAAACCAGAACATCCGGGGCATCGGATTGATGATCCTGGCTTTTGGAGGTATACTGCTGGTTATAGCGGTGGCATTAATAAATAATACCATCCGTCTTGCGATTTATTCTCAGCGTTTTCTGATAAAAAGTATGCAACTTGTTGGAGCAACGAAAGGCTTTATACGCAAACCGTTTCTGACTTATGGCATTATGCATGGACTGCTCGCGGGCCTTATTGCTATTATACTATTGCTTCTGGCCTTATATTTTGCACAGCAGCAGGTACCTGAGATGATCATCCTCAGAAATTGGTATGAGTTTACTCTGGTTTTTGTGGGAGTGATTGGAATTGGTATTCTGATATCCGGGCTCAGCACATATTTCGCAGTGAGCAAATTCCTTCATTTAAAAACCCAAGACCTTTACAGATAATGGCACAGAAGAAAAATCCGGTCAATGAAACCAGCACTCAGCCTTTCGTATTCCAGAAAAGCAATTATCTGCTATTGATCCTTAGTATTGCGGTAGTTACTATTGGTTTTATTATTATGGCTGGTGATACCGACATTTACAGCACGGCTAAAATCATCGTAGCACCCATTATTGTTATAGCAGGATTCGCCCTGGGTTTCGTCGCAATCTTAAAGAAGCCTACCGAAAATAACTAATGACGATCTTCCAGGCAATCATTCTTGCTATTATCGAGGGCCTGACTGAATTTTTACCGGTGTCCTCCACCGGGCATATGATTCTCGGCTCCTCACTGATGGGTATTCAAGCCGATAAGTTTGTTAAACTTTTTACTGTGGCTATCCAGCTCGGGGCTATCTTGTCTGTAATTGTGCTATATTTTAAAAAGTTCTTTCAAACACTAGATTTTTATTATAAGCTTTTTGTTGCCTTTATACCTGCGGTATTTTTTGGCCTGCTGCTTAGTGAAAGAATAGATCAGCTGCTTGAAAGCCCGCTCGGAGTGGCTATTGCTTTGCTAATCGGTGGTATTATACTGCTTTTTGTCGATCGCTGGTTCGGCAATGGAACAGTAGATGATACCGATGATATTAGCTATGGCACTGCACTTAAAATAGGCTTATTTCAATGCCTGTCTATGATACCCGGCACTTCCCGGTCGGCAGCAACCATCGTTGGAGCTATGTCGCAAAAACTAACCAGGAAAGCGGCAGCTGAATTTTCGTTCTTTCTTGCCGTACCTACCATGTTTGGCGCTACGGCTAAAAAGCTTTATGACTTTTACCGGGAGGGCTATGCGATCAGCGGATATGAACTGAAACTACTTGCAATAGGCAATATCATCGCATTTATAATCGCGATGCTTGCTATCCGCTATTTTATTAACTTTTTGCAAACCAAGGGATTTCGTTTGTTTGGCTGGTATAGAATCATCGTCGGAGGTATTCTGCTGATTCTCCTTCTCTCCGGTCACGATCTCCAAGTGATCTGATGAATCCAATCAAAAAAAGAGAATTCCCGGAATTTAACTTTGCTGAGGGAGAAATGCTGCTACTCAACAAGCCTTATAAATGGACCAGTTTTGATGTCGTGGGAAAGATCCGCAACGCTTTTAAACCATTAAAGCTAAAGGTTGGCCATGCCGGTACCCTGGACCCGCTAGCTACCGGTTTACTAATTATCTGTACCGGAAAGCTCACTAAACAAATCGATACCTTCCAAGCCCAGGAAAAAGAATACACCGGAACGATGATTGTCGGAGCCAGCACACCCTCTTACGATCTGGAAACAGAAATAAATGAAACTTTCGGGATCGAAGGATTAAGCGAAGAAAGGATCAGGGCGAATGTTTCTGCGTTCAGGGGCGAACTGGAACAGTTCCCTCCGGCACACTCGGCGGTAAAGATTGACGGTGAAAGACTCTATCTAAAGGCGCGCCGGGGCGAAAGCGTAGAGCTTAAGGCCAGGAAGGTAAATATCAGCTTGTTTGAAATAAGCAGAATAGAATTGCCGGAAATAGACTTCAGGGTTAGGTGTAGTAAGGGTACATATATACGTTCTTTGGTTTATGACTTCGGACGATCCTTAGACAACGGTGCTTACCTCAGCGCACTCAGACGTACCAAAAGCGGCAACTACCATGTGGAGGATGCTTTCGGTGTATTGGAGCTGGTTAACCATATCAAAGATCTAAAAGAGCAGGATAGATTAAAATAACAAGCTAAAACATTAATTTACGACTTCTAAGGAATTTAAATGAAGATCTATAATCATATCGATGATTTTATCAAGGTTCCCAAGGCAGTGGTGACTATAGGTACTTTTGACGGGGTGCATATCGGCCATCAGAAGATCATAAGCCGTTTGCTGGAAGTTGCATCGCAAGAGAACGGAGAGAGCGTAATACTCACCTTCTTTCCTCATCCCAGGATGATCCTTCATCCCGAAGATCCTGGAATAAAGCTGATCAGCACCATGCAAGAAAAAGCCGAACGTCTCGAAAAGCTTGGCATCGATCACCTCATCATCACTCCTTTTACCAGAGACTTTTCCAACCTATCCCCACAGGAATATATCCGTGACATTCTGGTTGGCAAAATAGGTACCCGACATATAATCACGGGCTACGATCATCGGTTTGGTAAAGATAGAAAGGGCGGATTAGAGCACCTGTTCGAATTTTCCTCACAGTTTAATTTTGATGTGGAAGAAATTCCGGAACAGGATATTAATGAAGTGGCCGTAAGTTCCACCAGGATAAGAAATGCTGTGTTGAGCGGCGATGTGCAAACCGCACAGGATTTTCTTGGCTATCCTTTTCAGCTGAACGGACGAGTGATCCGTGGCGACCAGATCGGCAGATCATTGGGCTATCCTACTGCCAATCTCTTTATCGAAGAAAGTTATAAGATTATTCCTGCCGATGGAATATACGCAGCTAGCGTTGAGATCGGGAAGGCAGCGAATGCGAGGTCGTATCAGGGCATGGCTTATGTCGGTCACCGTCCAACCATTAATGGAATGAATCGAAATATAGAGGTTAATATTTTCGACTTCAACGAGGATATCTACAATCAGGCTGTCCGCATTAATTTTATCGCATTCATTCGGGGCGATCAAAAGTTTGATTCATTGGATGAACTTAAGGCTCAGCTCGGAAAAGATGAAATAGCGGTCAGACATATTTTCGACTAGAAAAAGGCAGTCTTTGTAGAAAATATTCATTTCGAAATCCTCTTTAAAATCCTTAATTTGGACTAAGGAACAAATCCTCTTCCTGTATCTGATGAAATCAAGAAGGAAATTCATAAAAACTGTGGGCGCCCTGGCCCTGGGCTCTGTGCTTTATCCCCAACTCTCTCATCCATGGGTGAAGATTAAAAATCCGGGTATTCAGCTTTATACTGTGAGAGATGAGATGCTGGCAGAGCCGCATGGCACGTTAAAAGCACTTGCCGCATTGGGAATCAAGCAGATTGAATCTGCACGGAGCGTTAAGGGGAATTATTATGGATTGACGGCAAAAGAAATGAGTCAGGCCTGCAAAGATCTGGGGATGACCCTGAGGAGTGGCCACGTCCAGTTCGATAATAATTGGCAGCAAACGATGCAGGAAGCAGTAGAATCAGGTCAGGAATATCTGATATGTTCCAGTATGCCGACATCGGGACAAACGATAGATAATTACAAAAAGACCGCCGATGTATTTAACCAGCTCGGCGAGGAATGCCGGAAATTAAAGCTCAAATTCGGATATCATAATCACGATTACGAATTTGAAAAAGTTGACGGCCAAACATTATATGACATATTACTCGACCATACCGATCCGAAGCTCGTTCACATGGAGCTCGATTTAGGCTGGGTAGCAGCCAGCGGAAACGATATTTACGACTATTTTGAGCGATATAAAGGCCGCTTCCCTTTATGGCATCTGAAGGATATGAATCTACAGAAAAAAGAAAGCACTGAGTTTGGTAAAGGTGGCCTGGATATTATTAAGATCCTACAACATCAGAAGGCCTCCGGATTAAAATACCTTTTTATCGAACAGGAAGAATATGCCAGTACTCCAATGGAAAGCATGAAATATAATATGGATTATCTGGAACGGATTCTCTTATAGAGGTGCATTAACTATTAGGACGCCTATAAACTTTAGATTAGCATCCAGTCTAAAACAATAGTTTAATAATCTGATAAGTGGCCAACAAGAAAAAAATAATCGCAATACTCCGGTTAATGACACGGCTGCTAAAGGCAAATCTCTCGTGCAGATACTTCCCCGACTTAGAAAATGCAAGGAGGCATAAAAAGGCACCCAGCGAAGCTCCCAGGCTAAAAACTGCGAGGGCTCCGCTGCCGGTGAGTATCCAGCCGCTGCTTATTAGGTAGGTGCCTCCGATCATCCAGAAAGGAACCTGCATCGGGTTCACAATCCCTAGAATTATACCAAACTTGATGCTGTCGCCGTCAGAATAGTCTACGCTCTTTTCTTTCTGCTTGTTGAACCAACTCATAAATCCAAGCAATACAAAAATAAAGACCAGCACCCAGTCCAGCCAGAACAAAAATTGCTGCTGATCGGCAAACCAATCTGCGAAGTACATGATCGAATAGGTAAAGAAGAATTCCATTATCGAAAAACTGACGATAAAATACATCGCCGCTCTCACTCCTCTGTTCAACGTGAGCTGCACAACCGTTAAGTTCACATTGCCGAAAGGTATATACCCAATAAAATTAACGATTGCACCGATCAGGAAGTTTAACAAAAGCATGCGCAAAAATAGAATAATTCTTTATCCTGAAATAAAAAAGGCTATCCACCACTGGTGAATAGCCGTACACTCATATAAAGAAAAGAATTATACCTGCTTAACAAATTGCACATTGGCAAGCAGTTTAATATCGTCGCCTACAACAATTGCGCCCGCTTCAGTAATCGCATTCCAGGTAAGCCCGTACTCTTTACGGCTTATCCTGGTGCTTATCTCAAAACCTGCTTTTATATTTCCGTAAGGGTCTGTTACCGTGCCGCCGTATTCCACTTCAAGCTTGATGGGCTTGGTCACATCTTTAATTGTCAAATTGCCGTTTAATTCATAATCATTTCCTGATTTATCGAAAGAAGTCGATATAAACGAAATCTTAGGGTATTTTTCGACATCAAAAAAATCTGCAGATTTCAGATGTGCATCCCGATCGGCTTGATTGGTATCAATGCTGCCGACTTCCAGCGAAAAATCAATCTGCGCTCCGGTAAAATCTTCATTGTCGGTTTCAATGGTACCGTCAAGCGATTTAAATGTTCCGGTGACGGTTGAAATCACGAGGTGTTTCACTTTAAATTGTACCTCGGAATGCGTGGGATCTAAGATCCATTTTGTTTTTGTTGACATATCGTTCTAGTTTAAGATCATACAAAGATACATAATTACATGTTTAAACATGTAATTTTTAGGTCAATTTTTGCTAAGTCGATCCTGTTGACGCAACATGCTGTTAATCAGCAATATACTAAGTACATTGTTTGGCTGATTACTGAGATTAAACTATTTGACTGATTTGAACGGCGTAAGTAATCTCTACGCCACCTGCTTCAAGCATATCGTGTACAGAGCAATATTTCTTTACCGCAAGTTCTG
>CAZFQV010000060.1:0-9503 GCA_964521175.1 uncultured Sphingobacterium sp. | reverse complement strand
GACGCGGAGTCGACGATGGCGTCTCTTCCCGTGTTTAGTCCGCCTCCATACACACGAGTATAGATGTCGCCCGGTCTGAATTTCTCGATAAATAAAGTTTCCAAAGACAGGGCTGGCCTGGCACTTCCAAAATCCACCATGACGGGTATGCCTGCCAGGGAGGCGGCTTCTATCATGCGATCAACCTGCACCCATTCATGACCAGAATAATGGGCAAGCTTTATCCCCACAATATCTTTGCGGTACTTTTTTGCGATCATGGAGGTCATCTTTGGATCCATGTCGTTCAGGTTTTGCTCCCATGGATGGCCTTTCATTCCGTGACCTACAATATTCAGGAAAGCCAGAACCCTTGTTTGAGACTGGTCAATCACCTGCTCCTTAAAAGTGTCGAAATTCCTCCAGCCGGAACTGCCGGCATCTACCACGGTGGTTACCCCTGAGCGAAAGGAAAATGCATCCGGATCGACCGAAGAACGCCCATTGCTGAAAGCCGAGTTGGGCTCCACGCCGTAAAAACTATGAGAATGCAGGTCAATAAATCCTGGGCTGACAAATAGGCCTTTAGCGTCGATAACCCTTTTTGCTGCTGATGCAGGGATAGCGGCAGCAACTTTAGCTATCTCACCATTGGAGATGGCGATGTCCATCATCCGATCAATATTATTTTTGGGATCCATAAGATGCCCGCCCTGAATTAAGATATCGTAATTCTGGGCATGTGCAATGGCTGCGGATTGGAGAATAGCGGTAAGCACTAAGATGCAAAGTCGTTTACCGGGCTTATGAATGCGGAAAATATTTAAAGCTGAGATAAGTCTTGATGACATAGCAGGTGTTTAGATAAAAATTGAAACCGTTGATGCAAGCTAACAATTTATCTGAGGTCTTCCTAGAAGATGTCAGGGCAGTGGAAGCCCTTTTTCGACATGACACTCCTATGTCCTCCCTGTGCCAGGATACGGGGTTTCCCCACTAACTCTAGGAAAAGTCCATTTACGCCAGAAATATACTTAGTAACAATCAGGAGATCCCCGATCAAGTCGGGGAAGAGCGAATAAGAAATCCACTCATTAACCCTCTGTTACCTGGCGAATCACCCTTAGCCAGTTTAGGCCGAGTATCTTTTTTATGCGCTGGTCGGTGTAGCCCAACCTTTGCATGGCCATAGTAATCTGCGGATAATCACTAATGTCTTTAATTTCACGTGGCAGCTCAGGTCCACCATCTAAATCAGAACCGATCGCAATATGATCCTCGCCAATTAGGTTGACACCATAGTCGATCACTTTTGCCAACTGATCTACATGCATCCAATACTCGTCAGGAATGGTGCCTCTGAAATTTAGTGGGACCTCTTTACGGACGGCGGCATCTGCCTCTTCAATGGTCTTAAAAGTAGACGCCTGTACCGTGGTTGGCTTAGTTTCTCTGGATGTTTTCTGGGTGGCTTGCCACGCCCAGTATTTTGGATTGTTAAACAAACTTCCAAAGTGTACTCCGATAACACCACCTTTTGCCGCTACCGCTTTAGCTGCTTCGTCGGTAATACAACGCGGATGCGGCACGATGCCGTAGAATCCGCCATGACTATAAATTACAGGATGTTTACTTGCCGCTGCAGTTTGCAGAATGGAATCGTTTGAGGCATGAGCAATGTTAATGACCATGCCCAGGCTATTCATTTCAGCGATGATCTTTTTTCCGAGGTCATTGATGCCGCCCCAACGGCTGACGTCATTGCAGGTATCGATAAAAGCATTGGTCGTGTTGTGTGCAGTTAGCTGCATGGACCTAAGACCTAAACGATGAAGTGCCCGCAACAAATTTATGTCTCCGTCTAAGTCATAGCCCCCTTCGAGATCCAGGAAAGCCGCTATTTTGCCTTTCTTATTGATGCGTTCAATATCAGAAGCGGTAAGCGCCAGTTCGATCACCGCGTTATTCTTTTCGATCTGGTCTAAAGCGAGATTGATCACCCGGAAGGTATTTTTTGTTTCGAATCTGCCGGGGTAATATTGCTCAGGAGTATAGACCGAGAAAAACATCGCATCCAGACCGCCTTCTATAGCCCTTGGGAGGTCGACGGTACCATCCGGATAACGCTGGCCGATGTCAGTGCCCATCAGCAGTTCCCTGGTCATTACATGCGTATGTCCATCCATCACAAAGGCTTTGCGATGCAGTTCCGGCATCGGCTTATTCTGAAGGTTCAAAGGGCGCACCCCACCAGAGGAGACCGGACCAGCAAAAAGGGACTCTATTGGAAAAACACTGCCGGCCAGCGGAAGGATGCTTAAACTCTTTATTAGATCTCGTCGTTTCATAGATAGTTAATTCATTTATTCATGAGCGAATAGCGGCCATGTCGGCCAAAAGCCTCGATGACCACACTCATGGTTCCATTTTTTACATATTAATTGGCAATTCCAATTGTCCTATTTATCAAAACCACGGATATAAGGTACATTTGGCGGTCGTGTTCCCTTTGCAAATTGTGCTCCGCGCGTAGGGCGATAACTCATGTTCAGAAATGGGGTATCTACGTCGCGCCCGATTGGTAGGTAAACGCCGTCCTCCCAACTTGAATCTAATAAATTGGATAAAATTCCGGTTGACAGAAGTAAGCGCTCTGCATTGAACGGTTCCTTTTTGCTGACCATCATTTCTACTATCCAGTGCGGTTGAGCATTAAATGCATGATACTGAGAAAAAGGCCCAGGAAATCCTACCATCGATATCATTGTGGGCTCACTCTTCCCCTTGATGTCGGCTGCGAAGTGCCACTCCGGAATTCTGTCTGCATAGATAGCCGCTTTAGTACCATCGTTGTACTCTATAATACTGACGTTCATTCTTGGAAGTTCCTGATAATAACCTGGCTTCAGATTTAACTTTTTACGTATTGATTCAAGCAAATTACCTGCCCAGGGATTATTTTCAGTCCATTTCCATGCATCGGGGCCTTTAATGTATTTCACAGACCTAACCCCTGTCTCCCCACCGTTACGGCGTTCTACAAAAGCCTGAAGCGTATCGATACAGTGAAAAAGAGCGCCTTCATCAGGAGCATTTCCAACTACTACAGATGCAGTTATTGGAGTATTATTCTCTAATTCGATTTCAGGATTGCGGTAATAGGTTGGTACACCGGATCCGCCGCTCAATGGAAAGTTTAGCTCACGAGATTTATTAAACATCCACTTGGCTTCGTCCCAGTTATAAGAGAGGTGCTTATCATTAAAGACTGGTACTGAGCGTTTGCTCTTCTCGAAAACGCTGATAACTTGAGAGTACATCCACCAGCGCGGCAAGAGCCACTGCCCTTTCATAGTTTTCGGGAAATTACCGTGTTCACCTACAATGACAACACCATCTACAGCAAGCTCAGTTCCCCCAAGTGTCAGAGTTTCTCCAACGGTTTTGAAAATTGGAATATTCTTCGCTTTACATACTTTCACCCCTAGTCCACTGGTTTCAATCTGATGAATATAGACAGAAACAATTTCTATTTGGGATGGAGTGTGAGCACTATTCCACCAATAACCGTCTATTAACTTATTTACCATCCAGTCCGCATGCGAATTCGTAGCTGCCCAATAGGTCGTCACAACGGCAATACGAGGCTTTCTTTGTTGAGTCTGTCCTACAGCATCCGTTGAAATACCTGTTAAGGCCGCGAGGCCGGCCATACCAGTAATTCCCAATATTTCACGCCGGGTGAAGCTGGGGTTCGACTCGATAATTTTGTTGATTTGGAATGAATCTGCCTCCTGGGCTACGATTTCGGTGGGTTTCTTTGCCATATGTGTGGTCTCTTTGATCAGGGGCAACAAGCTATCCTGCATTTTAAGTTAAATCTACGCAATTAGTTAAAAATAATTTCCCGGACTCCGTAATATTCTCGTGGTTGTTGATTGCTGACTGTTAGTTGCTTTTATTCTCTAAAACATCGGCGTACTATTTAATTAAACACTCGAAGCGCTCCGCAAAAAAAATAGGCTCCAGGATGTTCGGGTTGTAAAATGCCTTAGGCTAGACAGGCGATGTCAATGCTCCATGTTTACACCAGACCCCATTAATTCAATACATGTTCCGTACTCTGGTGCCTATTGATCAAAACCACGTATGTAGGGGCGGCTAGGCGGCCGTTCACCTTTGTTAAATTGTGCCCCCCGAGTGGTATGGTAGGTCATGTTCATATACGGTGTTTCAACTATGCGACCTACCGCTTTATAAACTCCGTTCTGCCAGTTTGATTCCATATAATGGTTTGTAATCCCGGTCGACAGAAGCAGTCGTTCTGCATTATAAGGTTCTTTCCCGGACAGCATCATTTCGGTAATCCAATGTGGCTGGGCATTCGACGCATGATACTGATCATAAGGACCCGCCCATCCGAGCATCGAGACAATCGTTGGTTCATTATGCCCTTCGATCTCACCAGCGTAGGTCCAGCCCACACCGCGGCCTCCAATTACAGCGGCCTTCGTTCCGTCATTATATTCTACCAAACACATGTTTGTCTGAGCACTCTGCTGGAAATGTCCCGGCTGCAGCTCAAACTTTTTCGCTACCGCATCAATCAGCTTGCCTGCCCAGGGATTACGCTCCACCCACTTCCATGTTTCAGGCCCCCGGATAGATTGTACTGACTTCACACCGGTCTCACCGCCCTTGCGCCGTTCGACAAAGCCCTGAAGCACGTCGATGGCATGGAAAATGGCACCCTCATCCCCAGTGCCTCCCAGGACAATAGAATGTTTTATTGGGGTGTCGACATCTAACTCTACCTCTGGTTTACGGTAATATACCGGAATGGAGGAACCTCCTGTCAAAGGAAAGCCGAGCTCACGGGACTTGTCAAACATCCATTTGGCATCATCCCAATTGTAAGAGAGATGCTTATCATTAAAGACGGGTACTGAGCGTTTACTACGCTCAAAAACGCGAATAACCTGATTGTAAATCCACCAGCGCGGCAGGAGCCAATGGCCTTTGAGATCGGTTGGATAATCGCCATGTTCTGCTACGATGACTACGCCATCTACGGCAAGTTCTTTTCCGCCCAGCGTTACCGCTTCTCCTACTGATTTAAAAATCGGAATGCCTTTCGCTTTAGCGACCTTCTGACCGAGCAAGCTAGTGTCATGCTGGTGCATATAAACGGACGCAACTTCCACCCGTGGAGGAACGTAAGCCCCATGCCACCAATATCCATCGATCAGTTTGTTGACTATCCAGTCAGCATGAGATCTCGTAGCTCCCCAAAAACTCACCAACACGGCAATACGGGGTTTTTTCTGTTGAGTCTGGCCAACCACATCGCTCGAGAGTCCAGTTAAAGCTGCCAGCCCGGCGACACCAGTTATGCCCAGTATTTCACGTCGGCTGAAGATAGGGTTTACGTCTAAAATTTCATTGATTGGGAATGAATCTGCCTCCCGGGATATGATTTCAGTTGGTTTCTTTTTCATAGGTAGAGTCTCTTGAACGATTGAATAGTTTATCCTGAATTTAGCATAAACATACCGATTTAGTTAAAATTAATTCCTATGAATCAGTAATATTTTCGTGGTGCGTTTATTTTTGTCATTTACCCTTTGTGCAACAGTTCACTTATTCATTGACCTGTTATTAGCGAAATTGGATTCAATTATTCTGTAATTAGGACAAGCTTGCTTGCAAGGGAAATCTCAAATTCATTTAGGGGTAGAATCCGAGGAAAGAAATTACCCGAAATAGAAACAGGGCTGAGCGCCTGCAATTGCGCCGCAGCCCTGTTATTTTAAACACATCTTTAAAATAAGCAGTGTGTCGTCTATTTTTCGAAGCCCCTGATGTACGGACGGTTCGGTGGGCGTTCCCCTTTTTCAAACATCGGGCCATGGGTAGAGCGATACCGTATGTCCATGTAGGGGGTCTCGACGCGACGACCTACAGCCGAGTACACGCCGTTCTGCCAGTTTGACTCCATATAGTTATTAGTAATTCCGGTAGACACCAACAGCCGTTCGGCGTTATAAGGTTCTTTCTTGGTCACCATCATTTCGATAAGCCAGTGCGAGTGAGCGTTTGAGGCATGGTATTGCGAGTAGGGGCCCGGCCAGCCGAGCATAGAGATGATCGTCGGTTCATTTTGTCCCGCTATATCCCCGGCATAGGTCCATCCCACGCCCCGGCCGCCAATTACAGCGGCTTTGGTTCCATCACGATATTCTACCACACAGATGTTGGTACGTGGGTTCTCTTGGAAGTATCCTTTCTTTAGTTCGAATTTCGCCGTCACTGAATCAAGCAGCTTGCCTGCCCAGGGGTTGCTTTCAACCCAATTCCAGGCTTCGGGTCCGCGGATGGATTGTACGGACTTTACGCCGGTTTCACCGCCTTTTCGGCGATCAACAAAGCATTGAAGCACGTCAATAGCATGGAAGATTCCGCCTTCATCTCCGGTGCCCCCCACCACGATCGAATTTTTTATGGGCGTATCCAGAGCGAGCTCTACCTCCGGTTTGCGGAAGTAATAGGGTATGGAAGATCCGCCGGACAAAGGAAAGCCCAGCTCCCGCGATTTATCATACATCCACTTGGCATCGTCCCAATTGTAAGAGAGGTGCTTGTCGTTGAAAACGGGTACTGAGCGTTTACTGCGCTCAAAAACCTGAATTACCTGATTGTACATCCACCAGCGAGGCAGAAGCCAGTGGCCCTTGAGGTCTGTTGGATAATCGCCATGTTCGCATACGATAACTACACCATCTACGGCAAGTTCTTTCCCGCCAAGTGTCACCGCTTCACCCACCGTCTTAAATATCGGAATGTTTTTCGATTTGCATACTTTTTGACCCAGTAGACTTGTTTCATATTGATGGATATAGACGGATACCACGTCCACGCGTGATTCCTTGTGGGCGCCTTGCCACCAATAACCATCCATCAGCTTGTCTATAATCCAGTCGGCATGCGATCCGGGCGCACCCCAGAAGCTGACGATACAGGCTAGACGGGGTCGTTTTTGTAAAGTCTCCGCCATAGCGCCAGGAGCTATACCGGTTAGAGCTGTCAGACCGACCATACCCGTTATACCCAGAATTTCACGCCGGGTGAATTTGGGATTCACCTCTAAAATTTCATCAATAGGGAATGAGTCAGCCTCCCTGGCTACAGTTTCTATTGGTTCTTTTGCCATATGTGTAAGTTTTCTGATCAGGAGCGAGGATACCCTCCTGCGTTTAAATAAATCTACACAAATGCTTAAAAAAAAATCTCTGCCTTCAGTAATATTTTCGTGGTTATTAGACTTGTTTAGTAAATTACATCTCTGATGTTAGGCCGTTGTTTCACGTATTCAAAGCAATAGGAGCATTGTACAGTAATTGAATTGTATAGAAAACGCATTGGTAATAATACTTGTAAATACATACCAATGAAAAAGATATGCTGCCTGATTTGCGCATTTATACTTTTGGGTCTTTCCGTTTCGGCTCAGCGTTTCGATAAATCTAACTTTAAAATTGTGGGGTACTATCAGCTAAGAGCAATAGCAACGACAGACCTGTCCACCTTTCCTTTTGATAAGATGACTCACATCAACCTCTCATTCATGAATCCGGATACGCTCGGAAATTTCACACAGGATTATTCTTATGTAATCCCATTTATAAAAGCAGCGCATGTTAAAGGCGTGAAGGTTTTACCCTCGATCTGCGGAGGTGGTAGCCATCCTTACTATCATTTTCTACTGAAGGATGAAAATCGTGCCCAATTTGTGAAGAATCTGGTCGATATGGTGCTGAAATATGGATTTGATGGAATAGATGTAGACATCGAGCGCCGTGACATTGACGAGAATTATGAAAAGTTCGCCACAGATCTTTCCGCTGCGCTTCATGCAAAGAGGCTGTTTTCAACTACCGCGATTGCTATTTTGTTTAAGGAATCACTGACCCCTGAAGCTCTCGCTCAATATGATATTGTAAACATCATGAGTTATGACCGGACGAGTCCGAATCGGCCTGAAAATCCCGGTCCGCATTCTCTCTATGCTCATGCAGAATATGACCTGGAATATTTTCATGAGGTCATGAAACTACCCAAAGAGAAAATGACTCTCGGTGTCGGATTTTATGGTTATGGCTTTGGGCCCGACTTGACAACTCCGGGAATCACTATCAATTACAACAAATTAATAGAAGAGTATCCCGGCGCGGAGTTTGCGAATCAGTGGTATCTTCCGGGAGGAAAGATCATTTATTATGACGGTATTCCGGGAATAAAGCGGAAAACCCAGTTAGCTAAAGAGCAAGCCGGAGGAATGATGTTCTGGCAGTTAACCGGAGATGCTCAGGGCAAGAAATCATTGCTAAACACCATATACGAAGAGGCATATAACAAATAAATATTTTCAGAATATTTTATGAGGCTTTCAGATAAGCTGCCAAATATCGCGCCTCCCGAAGAGGTGCGACTTTATGCTTCAAAACCTCTTATGTAGGGGCGGTCCGGCGGTCGGTGGCCTTTATTAAAGAGCGGCCCTCGTGTTGAATGGTAGGTCATATTCAGCAGGGGGGTGTCGATACGACGCCCGACGGCAGAATAAGAGCTGTTCTTCCAGTTAGACTCCATCAGGCTGGCCAGAATTCCGGTGGATAACAACAGACGCTCGGCATTAAACGGCTCTTTTTTGCTTAGCATAGTCTCAATAATCCAATGCGGTAGCGCGTTCGAGGCATGATATTGCGAGAAGGGCCCGGGCATTCCCAGCATGGAGATGACTACCGGCTCTTCTCGTCCTTCGATTTCACCAGCATAACTCCACCGGTCATCCCCGCTGGAAAATATCGCAGCTTTCGTGCCATCAGTGTAGTCAATGATGCACACCCCTGGCTTACCAACAGTCTCCTGATAATAGCCTGGTTTAAGGTCAAAGCTTCGAGCTACCGAATCAAGCAGTTTGCCCGCCCAGGGATTGGCTTCTGTCCACGTCCATGTTTCAGGGCCTTTGATCCACTGCACCGACTTTACACCGGTCTCACCACCCTTTCGTCGTTCTACAAAACACTGGAGTGTGTCCACGCAATGGAAAAGAGATCCTTCGCCCGGAGCGTTTCCTACAACGACAGATGTCTTTATTGGCGTGTCAATATCGAGTTCTATCTCTGGCTTGCGGTAATAGACTGGAATGGAGGAGCCACCGGTCAGCGGGAACCCTAATTCCCGGGATTTATCAAACATCCACTTCGCATCGTCCCAGTTATAGGAGAGATGCTTGTCGTTGAAGATGGGCACTGAGCGCTTGCTCTGCTCGAAAACACGAATAACCTGTTGGTATATCCACCAGCGTGGGAAGAGCACGTGTCCTTTCATATCAGTCGGGTAATTCCCGTGTTCCCCTACGATCACTACTCCATCCACTGCAAGATCCTTTCCCCCAAGCGTCACGGCTTCCCCTGCCGTCTTGAAGATCGGTATGTTTTTCAGCCGGCATATTTTCTGACCTAGTC
>CAZFQV010000059.1:2634-9513 GCA_964521175.1 uncultured Sphingobacterium sp. | reverse complement strand
GAAATTGAGGTCAATTCAAACACGGTTATCGGCACTCCAAATGAATTCCCTAAATACCAATACATATATGGTCAGGGATTGTCACTTAGCAAACCCGCGAGTCAGGCAGAGGCTATCGCATCCGGACACCTGGGTTTCGGCGCAAAAATGGATGGCACACCTGTCATACAGTTTGATGGAGTATTGCGTCCCTACTCTCCGGTACCAGTTAAAGATAATATCCGCAACTTCTTTAGAAATAGTGTTGATTTAACCAATACTGTTGCTTTTTCCGGAGGCGGAAACAGTACGCAATTTAGATTATCATTATCGGATCTAAGATCGACTGCCCTGCAGCCAAATTCCGACTATAAAAGAAAAACAGCCAATCTGAGTGTAAACACCAAAATGGGCAAGAATGACTTTATAGAAATTGAAAGTAATATTCAATACAATTTTGAAAATGGAAGAAATCGTCCGAATGTAGGGTATGAGGATCTCAACGCTGCGTGGGGAGTATTTATGGCTCCGCCGAACGTTGACGTACGGACTATGGCCCCAGGTTATGATCCTGCTACGGGCAAAGAAACAGAGTGGAACCAATGGAGTAATGCAATCAACCCTTACTATGCGATCAATAAAATAGGCAACGGTGATAATCGCCAGCGTATGATAGGTCAGGGCAAGATTAAATTTAACATTTTGGATAACTTGTTTATACAAGGGCAGATTTCTAGAGACTTTTCTTATGGTGATACTTATAACTATGTGCCATCGGGCAATGCCTGGACTCCACTTGGCTATATGAATACGAACATGGATCAGGTCGATAAAACGGTGGCTCAGGTTAATATGAACTATGCGGCAACAATTTTGAAGGATTTCCATGTAAACGCCCTGGTAGGTGGAAGTCAGGAAAGAGTTTACAGTGAAGGAAGCAACGCAAACGGAAGTCAGTTCATCGTTCCCGATTTCATCAGTCTGACCAACCTGAATGTCATTAACCCTGCCAATAAGTTTGTTGGTAAAGGCGGAACGAATTCGGTTTTCGCTTCAGCGGATTTTGACTACAAAGGAATTATTTACCTTAGTTTAACGGGACGTGAAGATTGGTTTGCTACCTTAAATCCGGGCTTTAACCATATTTTCTACCCGTCTGTGAGTACTAGTTTCATGTTATCTGAAGCTGTTAAGTTACCGAGTGCTTTCAGCTCTGTGAAACTCCGGGCATCATGGGCACAGGTGGGAAGTGCTACGGTGGGAGCAGGTGCTGTAAATACTACCTATTCGATCTCCACTCAGAACGTCTACGGAGTTACTACACAAAGTAATTCATCATCGCTAGAAAATCCATTCATCAGACCGCTTACCGTTACTACTTCTGAAGGTGGGACTGAAGTGCAGTTTTATAATGGTCGTCTGGGTTTTGATCTTACTTATTACAATAAAGTTACCACAAATGACATTCTTTCGCCACCAATCTCTCCGTTCACCGGCTATACCGCTGGAAATCAGAACATGGGTAAGATTAAGAATCAGGGGATTGAACTTGCTTTAAATGGGAATCCCATAAGAACCAATAATTTCAAGTGGGATATCAATCTGAATGGTTCCTGGAACCAGAGTCAAATTGTTTCACTTGCACCTGGTATAACAACTCAGTCTCTGGGGGGCGGGGTCATTAATGCCGTTGGTCTGCCGTATGCATCACTGGTATTTACCAATTACCTAAAAAATGCCCAAGGTGTACAGGTTTACAATAAAACATCTCACTATCCTGTGAGTTTTCAGGATACCTTAGGGGTGGCTAATCCCCCCTATTTGATGGGTTTAAATAACCAATTCAGTTATAAGAGGTTTTCACTTAACGTAGGGATTGATGGTAAGTTCGGAGCGATGGCTTCCAGCGGACAAAGACGTTATGCTTTTCGTTCCGGCTTAGCGGCTGAAACTCTTGCCGATAGAGAAACCGGCGTGCACTTAGTTGGTGTAGATCAAACAGGTGCACCATTCGATTATCAATGGGCTCCAGCGCAGATGTCCACCTATTACAATCAAATAGGAAATGGATTCCAGGCAAACTTTGTATATAAAACGGACTTTGTTAAGCTTCGCACCCTGGTGTTTAATTACAACCTTCCTATGGACAAGATGAAAGTCTTACGACTTCAATCTGCAACAATTGGGCTTGTGGCCAGGAATCTGGCAATCCTGTACCAGGATAAGCGAATGAAATCTACAGGGCTGGATCCGGAAATAATGGAGTCTACGTCTAACGTACAGGGGCCGACAGGTACAAAAATGCCAAGAACAAGGATTATCGGACTGAATCTCAATGTGAAATTTTAATTCCTATTAAACATGAAAAATATTATTTATAAAATAATGTGTGGGTTGTTGATTTTAATTACCACCATTACGTCCTGTGATTCCGATAAGCTGGTAGAGCTTAATACGGATCCCAACAAAATCGATAATGTGATACCGGCTTATTCCTTTGCCGCACTTTTAATGAATAGTAATGCTGACTTCAACTACCAGTCCTTAGGGCAGGGTATGCAATATTTCTCTACATATAGGGAAATTGGAGCCCCCGGCGATAAACTCATCAACTTTGGTGGTGGTGGTACTAACCCCTATCCAGGCAATCTGAATAGGATTAACCGCTTACTGGATAAAATCCCGGGACCAGAAAATGTCAACAGAAGAGCGGCATGTATCATTATGCGTGTTTTCGCATTACATAACTATACCGATATAGTTGGAGACATTCCTTATTCTGAAGCTCAAAAAGGACTTAACAATCTGCAACCTAAATATGATAAGCAGAAGGATATCTATGCCGGATTATTAAATGAGCTTGACGCGGCATTGAAATCAATGGACAATACCAAATTAAATGTTTTCGGAACGAACGATATTTATTTTGGCGGGGACGTAACCAGATGGAAAAAATATGGATATACCCTTATGCTTAGAATGGGGATGCGGATGTCTGAAGTAGACCCGGCAACTTCTAAAACCTGGGTTCAAAAAGCCATTGCGGGCGGTGTAATGTCAGAGCAAACCGATATCGCATATCAAAAGTATGCAAACGTCAGCGGGCAGCTGAATCCTCGCGTGGTAAATCTTCGCGACCGTGACTATTCTGTACAAGGCGGAGACAATGCTGAGGGAGGTAAATATTCGGCTACTTTTATTGATTTCTTAAAAGCCACAAAAGATCCGCGCTTATCAGTAATCTCCGTGGTATGGAAACCAAAGCCCGGAGGTGGCTATACACAGGATACTACTTTCGCACATCAAAGAGGTATGATCAGCGGAAGCGTCAATGGTAACCCTGTTGACTATGATACTTATTCCGAGCCCTCTTTGCTATACATCGATTTCGCAGCACCCATCCTGAACGTGACCCCTGCAGAAGCTTATCTTCTACTGGCAGAAGCTTCAATCAGAGGATGGTATGACGGAATGACGGCAAAAAATGCATATGATATGGCTGTAACCCGTGGGATGCAGCAGTATGCCCTATGGCCAAGCACAGAATTTCATTCGAGTATTATACCACAGTCAAAAATCGATGCCTATTTAAAGACAGGAAATCCGTTCAAAGCCAATGGTACCTTTGAGGAAAAGCTAGAACAGATCATCCGTCAAAAATGGGTTACTTTATTCGGTAATGACTATGAAATATGGAGTGAATGGCGCCGAACTAAATATCCAGTATTTAACTATAAAAACTGGAAGGACTCAAATGGCAACTATGTGGCGTATCCCGGCAGCGTAACCGGCGGGCATATGTGGAGACGTTTTGCTCTTCCTAGTGAACTCGCAACTAACAAGGAAAATTACCTTGCCGCCCTCGCATCGCAAGGTTTCCAGGAAGGCACATTAGATCTTTTACAAGGCAGAATGTGGTGGGATACTCCGGCAAGGGGAAATGGCGAGAAGCCTTAATATGCTATTATAAAATGATTCATAATTAATAACGATTATATGAAACGTAGAGAGCTTATCAAATACCTGTCTGTTGTACCAGTAGCTGGTACCGTAGCAGGCATGGGAGTACCGTTCAGCGCCGTAGCAAAAACTGCTACAGCTGGCCCAAAGAGGGATATCGCTAAAGAATTGGGCTTACGTACTTTCATTAATGCAGCAGGAACATACACAGCATTAACTGCTAGTCTTATGCACGATGAGGTAATGGACACGATAAACGCGGCATCCAAACAATTTATGTATATGGATGAAGTGATGGATAAAGCCAGTGCCAAGATTGCTGAATTATGTAGAGCTGAAGCTGCTATGGTGACTGCTGGATGTTATTCAGCAAACATTATAGGGGCCTGTGCGGCGCTTACGGGAACAGACGCAGCCAAAGCAAGGCAGTTGCCGAATGTCGCTGACTTCGAAAAGAATGAGGCGATAATTCCTAAAGGCCACGGTTATGTAGCTTCCCTTGCCAAAACTGGTATTAAAACGATTCTTGTTGAAAATCTTGATGAACTTAATAGAGCTGTGAATTCAAAAACAGCTTTAATGTTCTTTTGCAATGAAAGCTCACACAAGAATAAAATTACCCATGCAGAATGGCTGGCAGTTGCAAAGAAGAATAACATACCAACTTTAATAGACATTGCTGCTGATATACCCCCGGTGACCAATCTTTGGAAGTTCACAGAAATGGGCTTTGATTTAGTGAGTGTCTCAGGAGGAAAGGGAATAGCAGGACCTCAGAGCGCAGGAATATTACTCGGAAAGAAGGACATGATCGCTGCAGCGAGGCTAAACGGTTTTCCAAGCGAAAATTTCGGCCGCGGCATGAAGGTGAATAAAGAAGAGGTACTTGGGATGTATATCGCTATTGAAAAATATGTGAATATGGATCACGAAAAAGAGTGGAAAATGTGGGAAGACCAATGTGCACTGATTATAAACACAGCTAGTAAAGTGAAGGGGGTGAAAGGCGATGTTATCGTACCTGAAACTATTGCTAACCGCGTCCCCAGCGTACTGATTACCTGGGATCCGTCTATCGTAAGAATCAACAAAAAGGATTTGGTAGAGAACCTTCGAACAGGATCGCCATCAGTAGAAGTAGGTTATGCGCAGCGTGATTACCCTGCGCAGAATACTTTGTTCCTCAGAACCAGCATGTTGGTACCGGGCGAAGAAAAGATTGTCGGAAAACGTATACAGGAGGAGCTGAGCAAAACTGTATAAGCCAATAATCATCAAAAAGCAGAGCTCTTTCCCTGTCTCATCGGACTTGGGAAAGAGCTCTTTTTTTACTGCAGCGTATTTCCAACCGCAAGTCTCAAATTCCTACTTCGCTTGAACCAGCCCCTCATCATTTACGCTATAAACTTGGGCATCACTGCTGATATATACCATAAACTGTTTGCTCGTCGCTTCCATCCACAGCTTATTATTCTTACCCTCCACATTAAAGCTGGTTTCCTGAATTCCTAAATCCGTTAGGTTTTTTGCATAGGTTTGATGTTTTCGCAGATAATCCTTCTGCAAGTAATACACGAGCCAAAGATATTTCTTTTGAATATCACTGTAAGGAATGCTGTATTTTGCCTTAGCTACGCCAGCTTCCGGTTTACTGAAAAACACATATCCCCATCGCTCAGGATAGTGCATGTTGATTACTCCTTGTGGTGACCATACCCAATTATGCTCTGGTAGATTACGGCCATTCGCACCTTTTTTCTTTACATATTTCCCTTCTTCAACTTCGACATCCCACTCTACTCTGGAGAAACCCATTCTCCAAAAATCACCGTCTACGGGTATTTTGGTTGTATTAGCAATCGTCACTGCTGCAAAAGGTATAAACATCTCTACTGTCCAGCCCTTGTCCTGATCACCCGGATTATTCACAGTACCCTGGACATCCACAGCCCATTTCAAACCCGGAGCATTATATGCGATCATCGCCCCGCTTCCGTTCCGGTATGGCTTAGGCATAAAAAGGTCGAACATAGTACCAATCGCATTAACCTCAAACTCATAATAGCGATGTGTATCATTGCGGGGATCTATAAATACCTCAAAATCATTGTCATGAAAGACAATGTCATCATAATTTTTTAGATAGGCCCAAACATGAGGCTCCTCTAGTTCGGCAGCTATAAACAAGCCCTCGTTATTCCAAATCATCTTTGCACGAGTTTTCCAGGTAGGAGTCGGTTTGCTCTCTCCTTCGATATCGATAAAATAATCAGTCCATGGTGCGTTTATCCAGGCAGCGTCATTCAATTTTCCATCCACTACCGGACCGCTGGCATGAAATAAGGCAGTGTATTGTCTTGGTACCGTAAAAAGAGCCTCTTTGTCAGCGAAAAGTGGCTGCCCGGACGCTGACGATGCTATGGCTGCCATGAACAAAGTGACAGCTATTATTTTAAGATTCATTTTAACAATATTTGGGTTCATGGATGAATAAAAGAAAGAGAAAAATAAGAAGATTTATTGAATAAGCAATACGGCATCGCTGACAATTCGCGCTGAAGCCGACAGGTTAAAAAAATTATCTAAGTTTGTCCTAACCATTTTTCAAACCTAATCAACATATTCATGAATAAATGTATCTATTTATTAGGCTTTGCGCTGATGTTTTCAGGCAGTATAGCCTTCGGTCAGGTAAAAGATCCTATAATTGAGAATATCGTGAACGAAGCGAGGCAGGGTTCCCAGCTAAAGCAATTGGCACACGAACTTACAGATGGCATTGGGCCCCGGCTTGTAGGCACTCCCCAGATGCAGGAAGCACATGACTGGGCAGTAAAGAAGTATCAAAGCTGGGGAATATCAGCCAGAAATGAAAAATGGGGTGAATGGCGCGGATGGGAAAGAGGAATAACGCATATTGACATGGTATACCCGAGGATA
>CAZFQV010000059.1:0-2624 GCA_964521175.1 uncultured Sphingobacterium sp. | reverse complement strand
AATCACTCGAAGGAACCCAGCTGGCATGGAGCCCCTCCACATCCGGAAAGAACGTCACTGCTGAGACCATAATCCTGGGCGAAGCTTCTGATCCTTCGGCTTTTCAAAAATGGCTGCCGGCGGTCAAAGGGAAATTCGTAATGATTTCTATGCTACAACCGACAGGTAGGGATGATGCTAACTGGAAAGAATTTGCTACGCCAGCGTCGCTTGAAAAAATGAAAACGGAGAGAGCTGCGCAGACCAGAGCATGGCATAATCGATTGCTAAAAACCGGACTTTCCGCAAAAGATCTGGCACTTGCACTGGAAAAAGCCGGAGCTGTTGGAATTCTCACATCCAACTGGTCGATGGGATTTGGTGTGAATAAGATATTCGGGGCCAACACTACCAAAATTCCAACCCTGGACCTCTCTCTGGAGGATTACGGCTTGCTATACAGACTGACTGAATCAGAAATCGCGCCGAAAATAAGCGTTCGTGCTGATTCAAAGGAACTGGGCATGATGCCGACATTTAATACGATAGCTGAGATCAAGGGATCTGAGAAGCCAGATGAATACGTGATGCTATCCGCCCATTTTGATTCCTGGGACGGAGGGACAGGCGCCACTGACAATGCGACCGGAACCATCACCATGCTTGAGGCCATGCGGATTCTTAAAAAGGTATATCCCAATCCGAAAAGAACTATCCTGGTAGGCCATTGGGGAAGCGAGGAGCAAGGTTTAAACGGGTCAAGGGCGTTTGTTGAGGACCATCCTGAGATTGTGAATAATATCCAGGTACTATTTAATCAGGATAATGGAACCGGCAGAGTTGTCGATCTTTCAGGACAAGGATTTCTGAATTCTTATGAATATCTGGGTCGTTGGCTGGGCGGAGTACCGGAGGAGATACGTTCACAGATTCAGACTAATTTTCCGGGAACCCCGGCAAGTGGAGGATCTGACTATGCGTCTTTCGTTGCGGCGGGAGTACCGGCATTCTCCCTGAGCTCCTTAAGCTGGGCCTACGGCACCTATACCTGGCATACGAACCGCGACACCTATGATAAGATCGTGTTTGATGATGTTCAAAGTAATGCAATTCTTACTGCGATCATGGTCTATATGGCTTGTGAGGATCCTGCGAAAACATCCCGTGAAAAAAGTATTTTGCCGATCGACCCTCGCACGGGCAAGCCGGCGAGCTGGCCGGCGCGATATGCACCTAAACGTCACGGCGGTTAACCTGAGAGTATCACTTCAGCGATTTATTCACCTGACGTCCTAAGAATTATATAACAGAAACAAAAACTATATTGAACGTGGTTTGTTAATATCACGCACGATCAAACTACTTAAACTAAATATTATGATTATGAAAAAAACATTGAACTGGGTAAGTCTTTTCCTTATTCTGGGGGTCACAATTGCCTGTACGAACACAAATAACAATGCTAATATTCAGGACTCTACAATGACGTCTGAGTCTACCGATTCGGATGCATTAAGAGCACATGCAGATATTAGTGCTACAATTCCCGACACCAGCGGAAGCGGACGTGCCGAATTTACAACCCATGAAGATGGAACGGTCGAATTGACTTTAAATATTAGCTTCCCTTCAATGGCTAATAAAACTGTAGCGGTCCACCTGCATGAACATGGAGATTGTGGCGATGCTGGAAAAGGAGCACATGGCCATTGGAACCCAACCAATGAAAACCATGGTAAATGGGGTTCAGACGCATTCCATTCTGGAGATATCGGCAATGTAGAGCTGGATGCCGAAGGTTCTGGAATGCTAACCTTATCCTCCGACAGATGGACCATAGGTGGTGATGAAAAAACCAACATATTGGGTCGTGCGGTTATCGTCCATTCAGGAGTTGATGACTATACTACTCAGCCTACCGGAAATGCCGGAAGCCGAATCGGTTGCGGGGTAATCTCAGGAAACTAGGATACGAGACTAACACTCAAGAAAAAACTGCTCTCGAAAATTCGGGAGCAGTTTTATTTTTTATTCCTTTGTATATGCAAATATATGCCGGGCTTTTAGTTATACATGATCGAAATAGGAAAATATAATGAACTAAGGTTCATCAAAAAAACAGATAGCGGACTGATCCTTACGGATGGGGAAAAAGAGGTATTGCTACCCCATAACCTCGCTCCAGAAGACGTTCAGCCCGGCGACAATTTACATGTATTTACCTATATCCACAGCGATGGCCGCATCATGGCCACTACCGAAACTCCGTTAGCACAAGCAGGCGAGTTTGCTTTTCTGGAGGTTACTGATCTGAACGAGCAGGGCGCATTTATGGACATGGGCATCGGTAAGGAATTATTTGTACCCGAACGGGAGCAAAGGAAACCTATGAAAATCGGTCATAAATACGTTGTGTTTCTGTTTAACGATGAAAATAACGATCGTATCACCGGTTCCTCCCTGCTTGAAGATTTCATTGCACAGGATGAGCATGATCTTGACGAGGGCGACGAAGTACAGTTACTAATTACCGACGAAAGCGACCTGGGATTCAGTGCAATAATTAATCAGAGATACCTAGGACTGTTATACCATAATGAAATCTTCGAAAAACTGAAGCCGGGCGACTTAAAAAGGGGCTTTAT
>CAZFQV010000058.1:0-9603 GCA_964521175.1 uncultured Sphingobacterium sp. | reverse complement strand
GGATCGTTCCATAGAACGCCTATCTCCGCAGATCGATCATAGAGCCTGGTCACTTTATATGTGAAAATAGTGTGATCTTCAAGGGTAATAAATCCATGAAGGAAACCGGGAGGCATCCATAACATCCGGTGATTTTTTTCGCTCAGTTCTATGCTAACATGCTTTCCATATGTGGAAGAATCTTTTCTGATATCAACCGCTATATCCAGAACCCGCCCCCTCGCTACTCTTACCAGCTTGCCCTGCGCACTATCGCCTTTCTGAGCATGCAGCCCTCGTAAGATCCCTTTATGAGAGAGCGACTGATTGTCCTGTACAAAATGAGCCTTTATCCCTGCTTGCTCAAATAATTGCTCGTTATAACTTTCATAGAAATACCCCCGCTCATCGGTCCATATTTTCGGCTCTATGATAAACAGGCCTGCAATGCTAGTTTCTATAAAATTCATTCTGCTATAATAGATTCCATAATTGTGCGGAAAGAAACAAACTTATTAGCGAAATCGGGAGGGTAATCATCCTGGAGACTGGCGGCGAATCTTTGCTTATAAACATTATAGTGTTCAAGTGAATCAGCGACATACTGAATGCTATAGGTAAATCCTTCATTAGGCGAGTCCAACACCCTGAATAGACGGTATGAAGTGAAGCAATTTGTAGCCATAACCTTCCTGACGTGGACTTTCTGCATCCAGTCAAGCCATAGTTCATGAATGTTATCTTCCAGAATAACCGTTATATTGTATAGGATCATGATCCAAAGATAAGAATTGAGTTTGGGATTGAAACCTAAATAAGTATCAGCTGAGCTTATCACCACGCAATTGACGGAATCTTTTCCTAGCCTCGGCTACATATAAACTACCAGGAAACTCAGTAATTATTCTTTGATATAGGGCAATTGCTTTTTCAGGATCATTGAGTTTGGTTTCATAGAGTTCAGCAAGCATAAAAACTGCGTCATCACCCCACAGCCCGGTGCTATACTGATTGGCCAGAGACTTTAAATGTATCTCAGCTTTGGAAAAATCACCCTGTTTTAGGAATATCTTAGATCTGGCCATCAATATATCATCTTCCAGAGAGTTATCGGGATATAGAATGCCGATGCTGTCGAGGACAGCCAGCGCTTTATCCGGTTCATTTTTGAAGATCAACAGATCGGCTGAGGCGTACACTTTTAAGGCCGAAGTATCCTGCTCACGCTGAAGATTATCCGATATCATCAGACTAAGGTTTAGCGCATCATTGGCAATCAGTTGCGAGGTTGAGCTTTTAAGGACATCCAGCTGCGCCTTGGACCAGATAAACTCGCCCTGGAAATAAGACAGTTTTGCATTCCTGAATTTTGCATCCTGTCCATATGGCTCATTCGCAAACTGTTTTTCTACCTGACCGTATAACAGTGCAGCTTCCCATAGATCTCCGGTGAGAATATAGACGTCTGCGAGTTCAAGTTTTGCTTGTCCAATAATGATAGGAGGAATACTTGAAATCCGGATCATAGAGGCAAGCTGAAGGGCGGCCTCTTCGGCTTTGTGCAGATAAAATGCCTGTAATTGTGCAAGCTGCCTTATAGCGAAAGAGGTTGCCGCATTGTGTCCTAATTCACCTAGCAAGGAAAGATAAGCGCTCTCCAGAGCCTGGAGGGTAGACTGGCTGGGTCTATTAGCAGTCAATTGTTTCGTTTTAACGTTGAGCAGGTCAATCTTTGCCGGAATATAATATTTGCTTTCTTTCCCTTTGGCGACAAGATAGTTTAAGGCTTCAACGGCCTGATCGTAAGCCAGATTAGATATCAGTAAATTGGAAAGTTCGAAGACCCGGCTTCCGTCTTCCCTGAGTCGTCGATCGAGAGCCAGGGTTTGCCTGACAGCCATATCAAAATCCTTTTGCTGGACATATTGCCAAATTAGAAATTCAGTTAAGACTACATTCTGCGGATCTTTTTGCAAACGCTTAATCAACGCAGACCTTAACAAATCGTAATCTTCCTGGTTTTCGAAAATATTGGCGAGTACATTCTGTGCTTGATTAAGTATTCCCGGGTTTTTATCCAGTATTACCAGATATTCCTGGATGAGCATTGGTTTGTTTTTACGGTAACGGTAGAGGCTTAGCAAATCATATGAAAAGGCAGTTTCGTCATTGACTAACTTTCTTCCGTTCAACAATGCCTTTATTGAGAATTCATAGGCCTCTGCTCTGTAGAGTGTGATCGCCAGATCCTTTATAACGAAGTCATTCGCGGGAAGCTCTCTGATGAGCCGGTTATATAAATCGTCTGATTTGGCCTGCTCCCCACGTTCTCTGTAAACACGTCCAAGATCAACCGGATAGATATAGTTATTCGAGTTGGATCTCATTAACTGTTTAACTAAATCCTCCGCACGGTCATATTGTTTTACTTTAAGCAGGCAGGTGAAATAGAAATCATAATAAGCACTGTTTTTCGTGGCTTCATAGAGCTTTTCATAGATTACCACGGCTTTGCCAAACTCTCCGGCCTGAAAGTACTGTAATGCCAGGCTCTCTTCAGGAACTTCCTGAGCAATCGTTATTGCAGGCATGAGTATAACGAGAAATAAAAGGATGATTTTCATCATGGACTCTGTGGTAAATTCAGCGGAGTTTTAAAGTTAACGATAATGAGTAATCTTTTGTATGTAAAGAATTTAATAGGTAGGAGTCTTTTTTTACAGATATCGGTATTGTAAATAGACAGGGGTACTTGTAGTTTAAATGTTACCGAATCACCCGGTGTGGATATAAATCATTTTGTTACTTTAAGGAAGTCTTAACGAAGGTGGTAGAATAATCTTGAGAGCGAAAAGTAATATTTAGGTTGCATTTTATATAATACGAGTGATTTGTGGATTTTTGTCAGACTTGGAATAATTTCAGGAATGTTGCATATAAAAAAATATATTTTTTACTGTCTGATTCTTTTTTCAGGTATTTCATGTATCGAAGGGTCGGTCGGGAAAATCCCCGTTGAAAATTTTTTCAAGTCGGCCTTCAAGACTTCTTTTATGGTTTCGCCTGATGGGAAATTCATTTCTTACCTGAAACCCGACAATAATCGTATCCATATTTATGTTGAAACCTGGGATGGCAAAAATACGACACAGCTTACCTGTGATACCAATCGTAATATATCTTTTTATACCTGGGTCAATAATGACGAGATCTTATATCTGAAGAGCGGCGCAACTAATAAGAGTCCGGGGTTATTTGCAGTAAAAAGAGATGGCTCGAATAAAAGAGAGTTGCTTTCTCTTGCAAAAACGAGAATTCGAGTGATTAGTCCGGGACCGGTGTATGATAATAATGTGCTCCTTGCCTTAAATAATAGAGATTCTACGGTTTTCGATGCCTACCGTTTGAATATAGTGACAGGAAAGTTGACGCTGCTCGTCAGGAACCCCGGAAATATCACCGAATGGCATGCAGATACCAGGGGCAAACTTAGGATGGCCATTGCCAGTGACGGGGTAAATGAAACGCTACTGTATAGAAGTTCTGAACGCGAAAAATTCAATACAGTATTGACCAATAACTTCAAGACAGGTATTATCCCGGTTGGTTTCAGTGAAGATAATAGTTGTATATATGCACTTTCTAACAATAATAGAGACAAGATGGCTTTAGTGGAGCTAGACTGTATTACGGGAAAGGAGCATAAGGTAATTTATAGTAATGATGAAGTAGATGTCTCTGATGCTTTTTTTTCCGGCAATAATTCTAAACTTGTGTATGCAGGATATGAAACCTGGAAAAAACAGCGCTATTTTCTGGATGATTCTGTGAAGGCCATGTATATGCGCCTCGAAAAATTACTGCCTCATACCGAGATAAAAGTCACCGGATTCGACACTTCGGAAACAAAATTTATAATCCGAACATATACCGACCGTAACCCCGGTTCATATTACTTATATACCGCTGAAAATAACCAGCTCACTAAGTTGAGTGATGTCAATTCCTCCATCAATGCAGAGGATATGGCTGAAATGAAGCCAATCAGCTACACGAGTCGGGACGGACTCACTGTAAACGGATATCTAACTCTCCCTAAAGGCAGAAAAAAGAGGCGGTTGCCAGTCGTGGTAATTCCTCATGGTGGCCCGGACGCAAGAAATACCTGGGGATATAATGCAGAAGTGCAGTTTCTGGCTAACAGAGGATACGCAGTATTTCAGGTAAATTTCCGTGGTTCCACAGGATACGGAAAGAACTTTTGGATCGCAGGATTTAAGGAATGGGGTGGTAAAATGCAGGATGATATTACTGACGGTGTGCACTGGCTTATTTCAGAGGGCATTGCAGACTCTACACGTATTGGAATATATGGGTCTAGTTTTGGTGGGTATTCGGCGCTTCACGGACTTTGTTTTAACCCGGAACTTTATAAATGCGGAGCTTCCTATTCCGGACTCACCAATCTGTTCACCTACCTAAAGGATATACCTTCTTATTACAGGCCTTATCTACAAATGTATTATCAAACTGTGGGCAATCCTGAGGTCGATGCCGATTATTTCCGGGCTGTTTCGCCAGTTTTCCATACCGATAAGATAAAATCTCCCGTTCTGATTGCACAGGGTACAAGGGATCCACGTGTTAATATGAATGAAACAAATCAGTTCGTCAAGGAGTTAAGAAAGAGAAAAGTGCCAGTTACCTATATTTTAAAAGAAGGAGAAGGGCATTATTTCAAGAACCCGGAAAATAAGCTCGAATTTTACAGGGAACTGGAAAAGTTCTTCAACAAGAACCTAAGAATGGAGTAGGGCATGAAGGAGTATCAGCAGGTCTACCGGAAAAACTTCTCTCTTATTTTTACATTTCTCGTCCTGATAACAGCTTCCATGATTGGAGCTTCTTATCTGGCCTATAACCTGACTTCAAAATACGCTGAAAACGAATTCGTATCGCAAAAGATTGAAGTACTTGAGGAGACTCTGAAACCTTATAATGATTTTTTTCAGAACAAGATCCCTGAGATATCCTTTTATCAAGGCTATCTGGACTCTTCTCAGGCAGCAAAGTATGTTGATACAGTTTTTAGAAAGTTCGACTTTGTAGATCGAATTGTTTTCTATGACGCAGGCATTAGCAATCATAACACCACACCTTACGGGATAAAAGTTGCAAATTTTTCGATAGCACCAAAGTTTGTTTACCAGTTCGGAAGGCGTATTGATCCGGATTCTACGGTACTTTTTAAAGAAGATCGACCAAGCCAGTCATTCTCATTAGCTACGAGGGATGAGTTCAGCAGAATGGCCATTAAATTCACCGGCTATGTGGCATCTTCAGATACCACCAAGACTTTAAGTGATGATGACCGATTTAATATTTATTATACTGTTACCTCAAACCGGATCACCTATATGAATATCCCAAGGATGGAGGAGCTGAAAATATATAAGGAGCTCATGACAAAAAAAATGCAGCCCTCACCGATATATGAAATTGATATGATGAGCTTCTATCTTAATCCCATGAAGCTTGTTATTAAAAACACTAATCCAGAGCTGTATGAACATATTAGTATAAAGCCGCTGGTATATGAGTCACTCGCTAATGATCCGGAGTTTATCAGCAATGACTTGCCGCTTCCCGGACCATTTTCTGATTACAAACTTTATTTTAGTTCCGATAAAAAATTCCTGATGCAGGAGGTCAACCGACGTTTTTTGCCCATTGCCGGAGGTCTTTTGTTGACTTACGGTATTTTGGTATTGATTGGTTTATTGATTTATCGGAACCTGAATGTGAATAGCAAGCTTTTTAAACTGCAGTATGATTTTATCAATAATCTTACTCATGAATTTAAAACGCCGGTAAGTGTGATTAAGATTGCAGGGAATAATATCCGAAGCGCCGCTAATCTTTCCGACAAGGAGCGTCTTCATTATGGTAAAATCCTGGATGAGGAGGCAGATAAATTGAACGATCTGATGAATAAGCTGTTGTCTTTTACTCAGATTGAAAATAAAGCAATAAGGATTAAGGAAGAGAATATCAATCTGGAAGTATTCTGCAAGAACATGATCGACTCTTATCAGTTAAAATATCCTAAATTTGATATCAGTTGCGAGATCGAGGGAATAGAATATTTTAAGACGGATCCGGTGTTATTGGGGAGTATTTTTCAGAATTTGATCGATAATGCCTATAAATATTCAAATCCGCACAAAAAACAGCTTAAGATATCTATCCGGAAGCTAAAGAATCATGTTATATTTAAATTCAAAGATGCCGGCATAGGAATACCTGCCGGAGATATAGAGAATATCTTCAAGAAATTCTTTAGGGTACAGAATCAGTACAATCAACAGGGGAGCGTGGGTTTAGGTTTGGCTTTCTCCAAAGAACTGGTTAAATTTATGAATGGTACAATAAGCGTCCAGAGCGTGGAAGGAAAGGGTTCTGAGTTTAAAATTGAATTACCTTACGAAATATAAGTATATGTCAAAAGAAATTAAAGTAGCCGTAATTGAGGACGATGAGAATCTTCGTTTTCTAGTTGTGAATCGTCTGGAGAAGGAGGGATATAAGGTAGTTGAAGCATCAGAGGGAGAAGCGGCAGAGGAACTGATTATGAGTGAAAGACCAGATATCGTTCTTCTCGACTGGATGTTACCCAATAAACAAGGCTCAGACGTGTGCAGGGATGTGCGGAAAAGAGGCTTTAATAATATAATTGTGATGATGACTGCCAAGGCGCAGGACGTGGATAAGATCGATGCGTATAACTTTGGCGTTTCAGATTATGTGACGAAGCCTTTCAATATGGACGTACTCGTCGCCCTGATCGATAATAAGGTTAAGTTTGTAATTAATAACGAAAAGTCGGAAACCTACCGTTTTGGTAATATGGAACACCATCCCAATACGCATTCGCTCATGCGAGATGGTAAGAAAATAGAATTGACTATTCTTGAAAATAGAATCCTGCTTTACTTCCTTAAGAATGTTAATACAGTTATTAATCGCGATGAGTTAATGATGGTGGTATGGGGCTATAATTCTGATGTGAACACGCGTACCTTAGATATGCATATCGTTCGGTTACGTAAGAAAATTGAGAATAATCCTGACAGACCACATTTTATGCAAACTGTTCGCGGGGTAGGATACAAGTTCGTCGTTGAATAGATCCTTTATATTATAATATAACTGCTTATCGTAAGCATTACAAACTGTACAATCATTGTTCCATCTAGATAAAGGAAATAATAATACTCATTCCTCTTCCATTTGGACATAAATATTAGCCATCCGGTAAGGAAGATCGTCAACATAAGTCCGAGGAAATTACTGTCTATCCTGGTTGTGAACAGGAAGAGCAGAACTAAATAGATCAGGAGTAATCCTTGGCAGATGAGCAATGCTTTTTTCTCACCAACAATCACCGGGATGGTCTTTAGCTCGTTAGATCTGTCCTGAAACAAATCTCGGATATCAAAAGGTACCGTTATCGCCGCAATGAAAAGAAAACGTTTGGTGATGAGGAGAAAGGTTTCGGGAACCGTTACGGAAGCCCTGGTGTCTACGTCAAGATTTAGTATCGGGAGAAGTACACTGCTTAATGCCCAGACCAGAGATATCAGGAAGAGTTTCACCCCCGGGATGTTCCGCAGCCCGAAGTGTTTGTTATGGATACGAAATATGGGCAGGCTGTAGCCGACAGATATTATTGCAAGTATGATGAGAAGAAACTGAGCCTGTGTATTCAGGAAAAGAATTAGCGGTAAGATTGCTAAAGCTGCTAGCACAGTGATGACGACCATTAACCTATAATGCGAAAAGATCCATCTAACCCTCCGGAACGGTGAATTATCAGGTCTTTTAGGTTTTGCCAACAGAATGCTAAAATTATAAAGCGCCAGAGTAGAACAAAAAAGAAGAGTCAGAATATATATATCCGGCTTAAGGCCCAGCAACTGGTACGTAACCAATGCCTGAGCGACAGCACATAATGCTATAAAAATATTGCTGAATAATAAACAATCTAGCGCCCGCCAAAAATATTTAAGCATAATTTGGAACGCGGAACCGGCTTAAGAAAGGGTGCTGCGTAGTTCAAATATCGTAATTTCGGGTAATATTCCAACTCGGCCAGGATATCCCAGAAACCCATAACCGACGTTTACATAGAGTTGTTGCGCTCCTTCCTTATACAGTCCAGCCCATTCTTTATAGATATACTGGGCAGGGCTCCACTTGAATTTATCTGTAATAATGCCGAACTGCATTCCGTGAGTATGGCCGCTGAACATAGCATCAATCTGAGGATATTCTGGTAAGACCTGGGCGCGCCAGTGAGAAGGGTCGTGAGAAAGTAGTAGTTTTACCGGAAGGTCATCAGTGTCTTTAACAGCGAGATCCATTCTGCCATATTTCGCAAAGCGCCCTGTACCCCAGTTTTCAATTCCTAGTACCCCTATTTCTTCCCCGTTGATTTCAATTCTCCTATTTTCGTTTAATAATAGATCCCAGCCCATATTTCGGTGGGTCTGTTTGACTTCTTTAAGATTTTTGACTTTGGCTGGTGAAGATCCCGGGCCGAAATGATAATCACCATAGTCGTGATTCCCCAGGATGGAGTAGACACCCAGAGGCGCCTTTAGCTTGGAAAAGGTATCTTGATAATCACGCATTTCAGAAGCGAAGTTGTTGACGAGGTCGCCCGTAAAGAAGATCATGTCGGGCTTCTCCCTGAGGAGCATTTCCACACCTCCTTTGACCGCAGTATGATTATAGAAACTACCGGAATGGATGTCTGAAAGCTGACCTATCTTTAAGCCATTGAAGGACGAAGGCAGATTGGGTAGGTATAGTATCTGCCGCTTGATGCGATAATCATATGCTCCGGAAAATACGCCATAGGTCAGAGAAGAAAGAGGAACTGCAGCGACCATGGCGCCTGCTTTGATCAGAAATTCTGACCGGGGAATCGTAGGTTCATTGTTGGTCTCCGTCTCAGGCGGATTGCCGTTCTGTCCGCGTATTTTCTTGTTAATCCAAATTACAGCCCTACGGATGTCATCCGCGACTAGAAACGGGAGAACACAGAGTTTGGATACAAATGTGATAAAGAATGCGACCAGTATAGCAGCGCGCAGTAACAGCCTTATATTGAAGAATATACTAATAAATACCCCTGCTAATAATAATATCGAGTATCCCCACCAGACGTAATTAAAGGCAGTAGCATTCTGACTGGTCCACTTGTCTCTGATCGGACGTAAAGACCGGTAAATATAAAAATCAAATAAAAGCAGCAGGATTGCAATGAAAGACAATCCTAAAATCCGGTTAGTCATAATAAATGGTTAATACAGATTCAGTTCAATAGCTGGTGTGATCATCGTTGAAGTCCTCATCTTCATCCTCATCAAATTCAGCACTAAACAGGCTTTTAAACATGTCCGCAAAGCCGTAGCCTTTATCCAGAAACGATTTATTTAAAAGTGAAAACTCGGCGAGCCCATGAAGTAGAAATTCCATTAGAAGGAAATTTTGGTTTTCGCTCAGGCCCGGATGAAATTGTTTGACTACATCCAGTAATCCCGGAACAGATAGCAAGGC
>CAZFQV010000057.1:1158-9823 GCA_964521175.1 uncultured Sphingobacterium sp. | reverse complement strand
AAATTTCAGAATGACACCCTGAACAAGATCCGAAACACGCGCCGACTTTTTCGAGGGATTCTGATAGCTATGACCGAATTCGTCAATATAAACTACCTTTTTACTGCTGGCCCATTCTTCAAAATCAGTCTTATTCATAGGAGTAATACTACTCGAAGGAGCCCAAGACAGGTAATTATCAGGAGTACGAACCAGATAGTTACCCTGTGACTTCTTCAGTATCTTGACGGGGGTACCGAGCAGAGTCTGGGTAACCAGTTCAGCCTGGTTGCGTGGCAACAATCTGTGATTAACGACAGATAGATTCGCTACGCCGTAAATAAGATCGCCCACAGAAGCGTCCGGGAGAAGGTTTTCCTTTATCATTGCCGGAATATTCTCTTTGGCAAGCGCAGATTTTATCACCTGTGAAACAGATGGCAATGTTGTTTCAAGAGAGATAGTCAAGGCATCATTGTTCTGTATCGTTGCATCGAAGATATCATCCCGGGCATCAGGGGCATATATGCTTTTTACCTCGTCGATGATCTTTCTGGCCCTGTCTAACTGGATACTATCCACCACTGATGCCATAGCACCAATATTAACGCTTATCATCAACAGAAGGCTTAACAGTTTCTTCATTCTCTTTTGTTTATATCCCAATCAAATTTTTCGTTTATCTCGTATTATGTCTATCCTGCTGCCGGGTCCAATGGTACCGCTCTGACCAACTCAAAGTTCGAAAAAAAAAGCAAAACTGCGTTATTTCTCCTTGATCATTTCCTCGTAAACAAAATCCAGTACTCTGGCACGTAAATTTATCCTGGGAATACCGTAAGTTTTATTGTCGTCGGGATAAACACGGTTTGTCAGACAAATAAAAACCATATTATACTCAGGGTCTACCCATACATAAGTACCGGTATAACCGCTATGTCCGAATGCCTTCTGTGAAGGGTAAACCTTGCCCGATTTTTGCTCCGCTTCCGTTAGCCGCGCAAAACCATATCCCCGGGTCGTAACTTTTGATTGCCGCGAGGTAAAAAGATCGACCGTGGTCGGCTGAAAAAATCTTACGCCACCATACTCACCCTTGTTGAGAAGCATCTGGTAGTAAATCGCAAGATCGTTGGCATTTGAGAATAGTCCCGCATGCCCCTCCACTCCGCCTGCCATAGCCGCTCCGGGATCATTAACATAACCCTGCACCAGCATATTTCTAAACCAATTATCGTTTTCGGTCGTTGGAACAATTCTCGAGCGATTAAAGCGCTCACGCGGCAGGAAGCCTGTGCTTTGCATCCCTAAAGGGCGGTAGAACTCATTTAGAACATACTCGTTGAGCTTTCTATGACTTGTCTGTTCAATAACTTCCTTAAGCATATACATACTGATATCACTATAAACAAATTTACCTCTGGAGTTGCCATGCGAGGCAAGAGTCATAGGCCACATCACATCCTCGAAGAAATCCGCTCTCAGAAAATAATGGTCTGCTACCTTAATCGGATGAGCCGCCGATGAGTCATTGCTGGTATCGCCTGGTTTCAGATATTCGTAGAATTTAATATAGGGATAATAACCTGCTTCATGAAGCAATGCTTCCTTGATACGGATGTCTTTCTTATCCGGGATATTCCGGGTCGATGCTACATATTTGCTGATGAGCGAATCTAATCCGATTTTTTTCTGTTCATACAAGCGCATGATGGAAGGAGTGGTTGCTGTTATCTTGGTTACGGATGCCATATCAAAAATATCATCCACTTGTGTTGGCTCTCGCCCTTCATAGGTATGGGAACCATATGCTTTATTAAAGATAACGTTTCCATCTTTTGCTACGAGCACTACAACCGATGGAGCATAATGAGCAGCTATGCCAAGAGTAACTATTGAATCGATACCTTTTTCAAAGGATTTGCCTCTGGAAAGTATTGATGGCGATGAATAACCGAGTCTGATCTTGGCAGTGCTGTAACCGCTTCCTTTTTTAAAGCCACCGCCATAATCAGCATTCAATCTACCCGATGCGGCTGTTCCGCCAAAAAGCACCTGTGCGGCAAACGATGCCGAGACATCGTTATCACTCTCATTCCATATAATAGCAGAGCTAAAGCCCTCCAGATGCTGCAGGTTGGTGCCCTTGCCCGATAATATAAAAACCAGGCTGGTCTGGCTTTCCATATCCCTCAAAAAATCAAGCAAAAGCGGACTAAACCGGGTCTGATCTGACAAACGGAAGATCACAAGGTTATATAATTTCAGACGGTCATGGAGAGCAAAAAAACCTTCGGCTGTGACTATAGTATCAGCTTTAAAGCTCTTCAACTTCCAGTAACAGGAAGCGATACTATCAAAAACTGCCGTCTGTTTATATCCGAGATCAACGGCTGCAATATTCAAGTCATTCAGACTTTTCAGTGGGACCGTAGCGTTGCCATTATTCAACAATACCACTCCCCTTTGAGCCGCATGGACATCATCCCGACTATTCCCCTGTTGCGAAAGCGCTTGATAAGAGCAAAACGTCAAAACGAGGATAAATAGCTCTTTCATCTCTGCATATTATTTTTCCTTATTGAAATCGCCTGATCTCCTGCTCGCCAACTTATCGCGAGCGCATTTAGGCAGGCTTCGTAAATAAACGAAAAAGAGAGGGGTTTATTCCTCTCTTTTAATTCAAGCTATATTGCAGGGTCTGACGGCACATTCGGGTTATTAATCCTTTCCTGGTCGGGATAAGGATAGAAGATACGATTACGTTCAGAATTATCGGCAGGGGGCACCGGGCGGTTAAAGCGCCGGGTATCATCCCACTTGAGTCCGCTGAGATAAAGCTCCGCACATCGTTGCTTATAGACTTCTAACAGAAGGGCATCCTTGTTTACCGGCCCGCTATAAGCCGGAAGACCCGCATTCACTCCGAAAGGATCACCACTCGTCTGGGTTCTGACCTCATTGATTAGAGCCAGGGCACTGGTAAGCGATCCATTCGTACGGAGTATCGCCTCTGCTTTTATAAGTTTGATCTCGTCAGTAAGATAAACCGGAATAGAGGTAGTCTGTGAGGATGCAAAACCTGCAAGCGTCACTACCACGTCAGTATTAATTACGCTTTTCGGAGCGGTAAAATAGAAGTCATACCGCTTATCGCCGGGTTCATACAAACCCGCCGGAAGACCGAAATTATCCCGGGGGCGGTATGATTTGGTAACGTTATAAATGCTGTACAAGGGGTTTTGACTGAGTGTGGTGTAGGTAAACTTCGACGTTTTGGAAAGGTCGACCATATTAGCACTCGCCAGAGCTCCGGCGTAATCTCCGGCCATTAAACTTATCCTTGCCTTACAGGCATACAAGGTATTTCTCAGATCAAAATCAGAACCGGAGACCAGGCTGGTAAAGGAAGCTGACGGTGCGGTTGTGGTAATGGCAGTTATACCGAGATCCAGCAGCCTAAGAGCCTCGGCAAAGACCTGCGCCCTTGGCACAAACTGAACCGGCTCTTTCGTATTACTGTTCAGGTTTGCCTGCTCAAAGGTGGTGGCAAGGCCGGTTAAAGCCATGGCTTTAAAAAGATAGGCCTGCGCCATAATTCCGCTTAATAATCCAGGCTCAATGCCTGCTACGGAAGGTGCCTTCTCAATTAAATTCTCAGACATACTCATTTGCCGCTGCATTGCGGCCCATAAACCGAGAATATTGCCATTCGCGGTCGGCAATGCTGTCCCACCAGCCTCTAACTCCAGGGTATTGGTAAAAGTCGCAATCCCCTTCATTTCGCGGGCAGTAACTGTTGGAGCTACCAAAAGATTACTAAGGCCATTTGTGGAATAATTTTGTCGAATCCCTATACTTAATGCGATAATGCCTTCCCGGGTGTTTAGCACCTGTTCATCAGTAGCCGAATTCGGATTGGTCTGATCCAGGTCACAGGACGATACGAACAAGACAAGAAGCGGCAGAAAATATTTATATATAATATTAGCTTTCATAATGGTCAATTTGAATCATTAAAATGTATAATTTAATCCCAAAGCAATGGTTCTGGGGATCGGCACCTCTACGAAATCAAAGCCGCGTACGGCAGTACTCTGACCGGCTGTATTAGTTTCCGGATCCCACCCCTTATAATTGTCTATCGACATCAGGTTTCTGCCTGAAGCAGTTACGCGTAATGGTTTATTGTTCAAGAACTTTAATCTCAGATCATAGGTTAGCGACAGTTCTCTGAACTTGAGATAGGATCCATCTTCAATCCAATTTTCCATAATGCTGAATAAGGCGGCTGATGTACCTTTCGGCACCTCTCCCCTCAGCTCCTTTTCGTATCCTTTAAGTCCGCCATATATATCCCGATCGCCAACGCGTCTGGTGAAATTGAAAACATCATTTCCATAGGATGCATCCCATTGCATTCTGATAGAAAGGTGTTTCCCGATTGCAAATTCGTTGGTAAAAGACCCTGTCCAGTCGGGATTCGGATCACCGATTACCATCGCTTTTGTCGCCCCGGTAGGTTGTCCCGCAGACGTACGGCCGGCCTTTTCGGTCTGCGGCATTCCCGCTGCATTAAGGATAAGATTGCCGGAAGCATCACGCGCAAATCCGGTGGCATAAAAAGCCCCCAGCGGATGTCCGTTTACAGCCGCTACCTGGCCGAAACCTCCGGGGAAAGTGACGACACCTCCGGGGATATCACGCACCTCATTTTTTACTTTTGAAAAAATGACCGTGGCATTCCATTTAAAATTGGCATTCTGTACGGGCACCCCACGCAATAACAATTCGAACCCACGATTACTCATATTTCCAATATTCTGATACTGAGTAGAGTAACCAGTTGAAGGCCTCAATGTCACGGGTAACAATAGGTCGGTCACTTTCTTATCATAAAACGAAATCTCAAGGCCCAGCCGGTCATTCATAAAACTGGCATCCAAACCGATTTCTTTTTCGGTCTGACGTTCAGGTTTCACATCCGGATTGCCATATTGAGAAGGAGAAGCGACGCCAGGAAGCCCTGCCAGGGACACCGAATTATAATTACTATAGCGATCATATGCTCCGATGGCTGTCAGGTTACCTGATTCACCGTAGGAAGCCCTCAGTTTAAGACTTGGAATTGCAGATGCCAAAGATGAATTCTTCCAAAATGCTTCTTCCGACAAGATATAGGTTCCGCTCAATTTAGGATAAAGTTGCCATCTGTTCGCTTCTCCGAATGATGATGATGCATCGTTCCTAATTGCACCGGTGACATAAAGTTTGTTACGAAAGCCAAAGGTTTGCTGTGCATAAAAGCCAAGAATATTAATGGTCGACCTATAATCGCCGGTAGTAACTGATGCCCCACTGGATGCAGCCTGGCTTACCGGGCTCAGCTGGGTACCGGTAATACTGTTGGAGTTTACCCGTTCAGTTTGGGCTGTGGCTCCTGCCGATGTTGTCGATTCGAAATCTGATCCAAGAGACGCTCGATAAGAAATATTCAGATCATTGTTAAGCAGGGTATTCATCCTGTCGGCCTTTCTGGCATAACCCGTGTTATATGTAGGGGTAGTGTTACCGATCGGAATGTAGGCAGTTGCCAGTTGGGTGGAATTGTCAAAACCTAAGGTATAATTGATCGCCATATTTGCTATCGGCTCAATAGCTAGTTGGACATTCCCGATAAAGCGACTGGTTTGTTGTTTGAAATCAAATCGGTTGATCGCTTCCAGCGGATTGGTTCTTAACAGTCCCGTTGGGGCAAGGGTTGGGTAAACACCACTGGCAGCGTCGGGATAAGGGTCTATAAAGTTATTTGCAAAGATGAAGCCGGTAAGCGCACCGTAAGACGAATTAATTCCGCCATTTGGAAGCTCGGCGCTGCTGCTGTTGGAGTAGCTGGCACCTACACTTACCTTAAACTTGTCGTTAAATCGCTGATCGAGACGAAGACGAGCTGTCGCCCGATTAAAATCAGTACTTTTTACAATTCCTTCATTACCCAGGTAACCGGCACTGACATAATACTGGGTATAATCGGTGCCGCCCGATACTGAAACATTACTTTCAGAGCCGACGGCCGTATCGAAAATAAGATTCTGCAGATCATAGCGCTTAACCGCAACCTGGCTCAGATCGCTTGCCGTGGTATTGGTAAACCGAAAAGGATATTCGTTAACCTCCACCTTCTTCCGCAGATCATTTACTCTAAACTGGCTGGAAACATTAATCACCGGTTTTCCTGATTTCCCTTTTTTGGTAAAGATTTGCACCACCCCATTACTCGCTCTTGAACCATATATGGCAGCGCCAGCCGCACCCTTAATTATCTCAATCCGGTCAATATCGGCTGGATTAATATCGACCAGTCGGTTTTGGGTATAGCCTCCCAAATCCACCAACTCCGCTGAACTGTTGTTAATGATCACGCCATCAACGATATATAAAGGATCGCTCGATCCAGAGATAGTACTATTACCCCGCAATCGCACGCTAATACCGCCCGCGGGATTACCTGAGTTCTGAGAGATCTGGGCACCTGATACTTTTCCAGCCATTGCCTGGTCAACAGACGTAGCAGCCCCACCCTCGAGTTCACGTGCAGACACCGTAGAAATAGCATTCCCCAATTGTCTCTTACTGGTTGCTACAGAGGTTCCCGTAACCACCACCTCGTCAAGATTGAGCGCATCCTCGGTCATTTCTACATTTAGAGTGACATTTGGTTGATCAAAATCAATCGTCTGAGTGACCGGTCGGTAACCCGTATAGCTTATGAGTATGATATGCTTCCCTTTGGCAATGTTTAAAGTGAGGGTAAATGCTCCATTTACATCGGTTGATGTGCCAAAACTGGTACCTGATACCTTTACTACCGCACCTGGCAGAGGCTCCTTATTCCGGCCATCCGTGATGGTACCTTTGAGAGTGAACCTTGTTGACTGCGCCGCCAGCGTTTGGCAGCATATTACCATTATCACAACTAAGAGATAATGATAACTCTTGAAAGTTTGTAACACTGTTTTCATATAAGGATTAATTGTTTAATTTTTCATTCAGGGAAGCTGATTTTACCCATGGAAACAGTAGGAACACCTGGATGGCTTCCAAAAGGCGTATTTCCACCAGCTACTGCTTCATTTGCAAGGAGCGCGAATAACACTGCCTCTTTCGCATCAGGGTGTATACCTAGTGCCGAGGTATTTTTCAACTTTTTATCAAAATGCTGCTCAATATATTCAACCAGCAGAGGGTTATGCATTCCGCCTCCACTCAGGTAGATCTCAAATGCCCCTTTTCTCCCGATGGATTCATCAATCGCCATGATGATTCCGCGTGCAGAAAACAGAGCCAGTGTTGCCATTACATCTTCCTTAGAGATATTATTTTGACCGGATTTGCGCAGAGCATTTTCCAAGTATGTCATACTAAAAAGTTCGGGGCCGGTGGTTTTTGGGAAAGCGCTCTCAAAAAATGGGTGATCGAGCAGGGCATTCAAAAGCGAATCGCTCACTTTGCCAGCCAAGGCTATTTCTGCATTTTTATCATAATACTTTCCGGAATAATTTCGCTGTATAAATTGATCCATTAAGGTATTTCCGGGTCCTACGTCAGATGAGAAGAAGTCTGTTGAGTATCTGGAGGGAAGAAAGGTAAAGTTGGCTATACCGCCGATGTTAAGCATAATTCTATCCTCATCAGGATCGGAAAACATCAGATAGTCTCCATAAACTGCTAAAGGTGCTCCCTCTCCTCCTGCAGCGATATGCTTCTGGCGAAAGTCGGCTAGCGTAATGATACCCGTACCCATCGCCAAATGATCCGCATCACCGATTTGCAAAGTTGCGTTCGGATATGCTGACAATAGATGTTGATGCTTCGGTGCATGATAGATTGTTTGTCCGTGGCTGGCTATTAAGTCTATCTCAGAACTACTGACATGCCAGTCACGCAGGCATTCTAAAACTAATTCAGCATAATAATGACCGAGTAAGGCATTTAACAGTGTAATTTTTTCCAGATCGGCTTGCTTCCTGGCAAAAACAGATTTAAGATCTTCCTTAAATTCAGGGCTATAATCTTTAGTGACGAAATGGATGAGCTCTACCCGGGTTTTTAAGCCACTGTCCTTAAACTTGCATAATGCTATATCCAGCCCGTCGAATGAAGTTCCCGACATCAAACCTAATATATAGCGTTCAGGCTTTAGTCCGATTTCATACAGCTTCCGGATATTCTTATTCATGCAAAATCATTATTCAAGAAAAATCAACAGGATATGAATCTGAGAAAAAATAAAATAGAAAGCAAATTTTTGCGCTTTTTTTTTCAAACCCGCAAAATATAGCAACGCCAGATCAGAATACTTTTATTTTTTTCTGATATTGAATAAACAGTTTATCATTCCGGGGAAGGCCCGTGATTAGGTATGAGATATCGTCCAGATTGCAAACCTTCATTTTCTGTACAGATTCAAGCTTTTCTGAAATCGCAAGGATTGCAGTTTCAGACGCTGCCTTGATCATTGCTTTCTTAATTTGCACCACTTCCCAATCTGAATCGGTAATACCCTCATTTAATGAAAGACTGTTTGCACCGAGGAAACAAAGATCGACATGAATATCAGCCAATTGATTAATCACCTGGGACCCGACCAGAATCTGGGTATTAGAAGAAAGTTTGCCTGCTATCA
>CAZFQV010000057.1:0-1148 GCA_964521175.1 uncultured Sphingobacterium sp. | reverse complement strand
GTACATCCAGCCCGGGTGATTCGGCAAGCTCAAGTGCGACCAGTGGACTTATCGTAAAGAAAGTGCAATGGAGATGGTCGGGAATCATTCTTGCTAATTCAATCATGGTAGTTCCACCTCCCACCAGAATCACCATCCCTTCTTCGATCAGTTTCAGGGCTTTTCTGGCGATTAACTTCTTTTCTTCCCTTTTGTATATATCCCTTTCGGAAAACGGTGAATGAAAAGATCGTGAAATAGCACCGCCATGCACTTTTAAGATATGTCCGTTTTCGGCAAGTTCATGCAGATCTCTTCTCACAGTGTCTTCAGAAACGCTGAGCTTGACGCTTAACTCTGCAGACAACACCTTATTATGGACATTTATCTGGTTGATGATATATTTTAATCGTTCTTCTTTTAACATGTTATTCTGAAAATGAGGTTTAAGATAAGAAAATAAGTTTTAGCTTGTAAAATTCAGATATTCATGCCTGGCGAGGTTTGCGTCGGCGAAACACAGGATCGCTGGCTTGCCGCCTTCATTTTTCGTATATTTGTAATCCCAATTAAATTATCATGGCTACAATTAAGAATAAAATGCAGGTAGAAATCTGGAGCGATGTGATGTGCCCTTTTTGCTATATCGGTAAAAGGAGATTTGAAAAGGCGCTTGAGAGTTTTGCGGACAAAAACCACATACAGATCGATTGGAAGAGCTATCAATTATCGCCTGATATGAAAACGGACCCATCAAAAAACATCCATCAATATCTTGCTGAACATAAGGGCATTAGTGTGGAGGAAGCGAAAAGCATGAATCGTCAGGTTACAGAGATGGCAGCACTAGAAGGCCTGGTTTACAATTTTGACAAGGCCATCGTAGCCAATTCATTCAATGCGCATCGTTTTGTTCATTTTGCAAAACAATCTCACAAGCAGGATGAAGCTGAGGAAATACTGTTTCGTGCTTATTTTACCGATGGAAAAAATATTGATGATTATTCCGTTTTAAGAGAGCTGGGTGAAACAATCGGTCTGAACGAAGCTGACCTGGCCTCCGCATTAGAAAGCGGCAAATATGGCGAAGAGGTAAGATATGATATTTATGAAGCCGGGCAGGTCGGCGTAAGGGGCGTACCGTTTTTTGTATTTAACCGCAAATACGC
>CAZFQV010000056.1:0-9973 GCA_964521175.1 uncultured Sphingobacterium sp. | reverse complement strand
ACACAAAAATCTACGAGATGTCTTTCGCTAGCATCTATCAGTTATATATCCGGAAAGCAGAAAAAAATAAGCGTACAAAAGCAGAAGTAGATGAAATCATATTTTGGCTTACAGGTTATACCAAAGAAACATTGCGACTGCAAATAGATAGGGAGGCCAATTTTCAGGCTTTTTTTGAGGAAGCACCAAGGATCAATGCGAATGCGTCAAAGATTACCGGAGTAATTTGCGGTTATCGGGTGGAACATATTGAAGACCAGTTGATGCAAAAAATAAGATATCTGGATAAACTGGTTGACGAATTGGCAAAAGGAAAACCAATAGAGAAGATTTTAAGAACATAGCTAAGCCTAATAACTGCTTAATGAATAGCTTCTAAACGCTTTGAAAAGACAAGGTGATATATTTAGATTGTGCTCAGATTACGTATTAAAATTAAGGCTGAGGGCATAAAAAGCACTAAAAATGAATTCAATTAGAAAAGAATTAAAAATCGGTATTGCTTCAGAAAAGGCATTTAATAAATTTTTGAATGAATTTAATCAATGGTGGCTCAAGGAATATACCTGGTCACAAGACAGGTTAAAGAACATTTACATTGATGCACAACCTGACGGGTTATCTACCGAAATTGGGGCGTATTGATTCAAATACTATTCACCACCCTCAAAAAAAATAAAAAAATTTGCGTAGTCACTTAACTACATTTATATTTGTAGTCAAATGGCTTCATTATGAATTTAAGACGAGACGTGTTTCAGGCTATTGCCGATCCCACAAGACGGGCGATTTTACTCTTGCTCGCCTCTCAAACAATGACAGCAGGTGCAATTGCCTCAAACTTTGATACTTCCAGGCCTACTGTCTCAAAGCATCTACAAATTCTCACAGAATGTGAGCTGTTAAACCAAAAACAAGACGGAAGAGAAATTTACTACCAGATCAATGCCGGAAAAATGAAGGACGTTGCTGATTTTATTGAACCCTTCCGTAAAGTATGGGATGATAGGTTTAATAAATTGGAAGCGATTATGAAAGACTATAAAGCTAAAAATGGAACAGAAAACAAGAATTAACGCTGAGAACGGCAAACAGGACTTGTTAATTACAAGGGAATTCGACTTGCCGGTAGAACTGCTTTTTAAAGCCTATACGGATCCTCACCTTCTTGAGCAATGGATGGGGACAAAAGTTTTGAAAATTGAAAATGAAAAGCATGGGTCCTATGCTTTTGAAACCTCTCATGATGGACATGTGGTTTTCAGAGCTAATGGTGTCATACACGAATTTATCCCAGAGCAAAAGATCATCCGAACTTTTGAAATGGAGAATGCCCCGATCGGGGTTCAATTGGAGTTTTTAGAATTTGAAAAAATAACAGACAGCACTAGCAAATTGAACATGCATATCATATACAGATCCGTTGAACACAGGGCGATACAACTGAACATGCCTTTTGAATATGGCATAAACATGGCCCACAGAAAGTTACAGGAAGTGTTATCAAATCTTAAATAAGACGATGTCAAAAAGAAACAAAATAATCTATTGGGTAGCGACCATATTCTTGTCATTTGGGATGCTTGCCGGCGGAATACAACAAATGCTCCAGATCGGAGGATATAATGAAATCGTTACGAAGCTGGGCTATCCGCTTTATATGTTATCCATCTTAGGCATTTGGAAGATATTGGGTGTAACGGCAATTTTATTGCCAAAACGCCCACTGATAAAGGAGTGGGCCTATGCGGGATTTTTCTTTGCAATGAGCGGTGCTGCAATTTCTCATATCATCATGCGGGAACCTTTTGCGGAAGTTATGCCTTCCCTAACACTTCTTTCAGCAGTTCTGGTATCCTGGTATTTCCGGCCTAATGATCGTAAGTCTCCGCTTCTTGCTTAGATTCCTGGGCACGGCCACTCGTATTACAGGGAGTTGCGCTATCGGGTCATCACCCGCTTCGAAAATCTTCCAAAATCAGTCGGCAGACATGCTTAATACCTTCCGGCGTTCTATCAAAACCGGGAAATTTATCAGCCCGGCCTTTGATCTTTCCTAATTTGTTATTATGATAGTTGACATTCTATTTATTACTAATTAAAGTTTATTGTCATTCCTTTTTGGTTAGGGCTGCGACTATTTCATTAGTTAGCAGTCTGAGCTTTTTATAACTACTAACTTTTTGCCTCCAGATATTATCGGTTTTTTCTAGTTTTATGGAATTGTCGGTCAGGAAGCTTTTTAAATACATCAATCTCGGTTTGAAAATATCCGCTCATGCTTGAAATTGCATTTTTAATTGTTCACCCGTCATCTTAGTCTTTTTGATTTTCTAAAACATCTAATGTGGTTCGACTACCCAATTGTTCAGCTAATCCAATCAATAACCCTTCAACCCCACGGATATAACAGAGTCGGTACGTTTCGCCAAATTGAACAACTTCGTCAACTATTTTGGCACCAAATTTTTCAAGTCTAATTAATAATTCGTCCAGATTGTCAACTCTGAACATTATACGTAGGTAGCCAAGTGAGTTAACCGGATTATTTCTATGGTCTGCGATTGTCTCAGGTGCGAAAAATTGTGAAAGTTCAAGTCGGGAATGTCCATCTGGTGTAACCATCATTGCAATTTCAACAGACTGATTGCCAAGTCCTGTCACGCGACCTGCCCATTCTCCTTCAACCATCATCCTACCTTCCAATATCAATCCAATTTCTGTAAAGAAGGCAACAGCATTATCGAGAGATTCTACAACGATACCTACATTGTGCATTTCCATTAATTTACTTTTTGTCATTACTTATTCTCTTAGTCTCGGATTTGCTTCGAGTATTGATGCGTCTTTAAAATTGCCTTTATAGTCTTCAACTTTATTTCGATTGTTTTTTTGTGTGATGTTATTGGTCAGTTCATCATTCGGATGTGTTTAAATATCCCGCAATACGTTGAAGAGACTCTCAGTTTAATCACGATTTTGAAGCTCTCTAATCTCTACGTAACCGTTAAACTCGTATACGGAGCAGCTCTTCATAACCTCGGCTGCCTCGTCAAAGGCAACAAAATCTAACAATAAAAACCCGCCGACAATTTCAGCGCCATTCTCACAGATTCCGTTTGAAACAATATCGCCCTTTATTATCCTTTCGTTGAGCGTTAGGCCACTGCCTGCACCTACAATGATTTATTGATTCAATAAAGAATACCATTTCGCCCAGTTCTCCTGGTGTTTTCCGATCGCAGTGTCAGTATATTTCGAGTTCCTGCCATCCGGCTCTCTAAGTAAAATCAGAAATCTTTCATTTAATTTTATTGCTTTTAGTGCTATTACAATGTTAATCTAAAGTCTTAATATCAAGCCTGGGTATTGGACCTGATACACAATTGTCAGTATACCTGCACTTCCTCTTGTGGATTTTATACGAAGAATCTTATCGCAATCTTCTAAATCAAAATTTATTTCGGCAACAGGAATTAATCGCTCTAATTCGCGGATAATAGAACCGGCAAAATTGCAATTGGAAACATTTGTTCTAAACACCTCAACATGCGGTTCTTTTTTAAAGATCTATATTTGCTCCTATCTTCTAAAAAGTTCTAATCGACGAGCTCATATAGAACCTCACCAAGAATTTCAAGCCCCTCTATAATGCGGCTTTCCGGCATATTGGAAAAATTTATCCTGAACGTATTTTCTCTCCCACCATTTGGAAAGAATGCGCCGCCTGGAACGAAAGCAACGTTTCTTTTTAAGCTTTTCGCGAGAACATCCCGCGCATTAATGTTTTCAGGAAGTTCAACCCAGGAAAATAACCCACCCTGTGGACGAGTGAACCTTATCCCTCGGGGAAATGCCTTATCCATTGTTTCTATTGCTAAATCTCTTCGCAACCTGTACGTGTAAATTATCTTCGAAATATGCTCATCAATGCTGAATAGCTCGAGGTATTTTGCGATTTCCATTTGCGCTATCGTATTGCATTGTAAATCTGCACCCTGTTTAACCAACACATATTTTTGAATGATATTCCTATCTCCTGCAATCCAGCCGATTCGATAGCCAGGGCAAAATATCTTCGAAAAACTTCCAGTACAAAGCACGTAGCCCGCTGAATCGAATGACTTAATAGCCGGTAAAGGTTTCCCTTCAAAACGCAATTCACCGTAGGGGTTATCTTCGATAATCATAAGGCCGTATTTTATCGCAAGCTCAGCCGCTCGCTTTCTTCTTTCAAAACTCCAGGTTCTTCCTGTAGGATTTTGGAAATTAGGAATTATATAAATCAACTTCGCATTTTGTGTATGCTGAAGTAATTTTTCAAGTTCATCCATTACCATTCCATGCTCGTCAGTTGGAACTTCCATGAAATCGCAGCCATAAGCTTTAAAAGCGCTAATTGCAGCTAAATAGGTAGGGCTTTCACACAATACAATGTCTCCTTCATCCAGAAAAACTTTCCCAGAAAGATCAAGGGCTTGTTGAGAACCATGGGTTATGAGGATGTTATCACGTTCAAAAGAAGTACCCAACTGTGCGTTCATTCTTTCGGCAATCCAAGTCCTCAAGGGAACATACCCTTCGGTGGTTGTGTATTGCAAAGCTTTATGCCCAGACTCCTCCAATACAATTCTGTTTACCTCCTTTATCTGATCTACAGGGAAAAGTTCCGGAGCGGGCAGTCCTCCGGCAAATGAAATAACTTCAGGTCTTTCTGTGATTTTTAAGATCTCCCGTATTTCGGAAGCCTTCAGGGAAGACATCCTTTTCGCATATTTTAATCCCATATGTTTTAAAATTGATGATCCAGACTATTGTCTTATGTACGGAACCCTTCCCGTTTTTTTCAAAGTCATAATGTATGGGAATTGCAGTAGCCGAGATCCTAACACTATAATTTAACTAAATTATAAACTTTCATAAAAGAACAAAAAATTCAAATTAGTAATTAGAAGTTCCCTTTATTAGCATCTGACAGCCGATAAATACGTCCAAACAATAAAAAGAATTTGGAGCGGTACTCTGAACCATAGATACCTCAATCCGTTCCCATCAAATGTTCCTTTTTGGTAGTCTACATTTTTCATCGACGCATAAATATTTGCCGGAAGTATCAATATCAGAAAAACAATAAATAGCCAGGCTGTCAAAACCCGATAATTCGAAGAGAAAAGGCCGAATAGCAAAAGCAATTTCAATCACCCCTGTTAGATAGACCGCTTCCATCTTAAAAGGAATAAATTCCTGAATCATTAATGTCATTTCTTTGGTAAAAGTAAAATGTGCGATGGCCGTAAACATCAGCAAGTTGGTTCCAACCTAAAACTTAAAACGGCGCCTAATTTAGTGAGAATCCAATCTATCAGCTATGGTGTTTGAATGAATTCCCGCAGAATTTTTCCTTATCGAGAATGAATCGCCCGACGCATCTATAAAGAGCTCGTCCTCAGTGTAGCCCAAAGTATGAGGAAGTATCTGTGCTTTAAAACCAAAACTCCTGACCAGGGTAATAATCCCCGGCACATCAATGGTTTCCAGGTCTGATTCGACCCTCAGGATTCTATCGCGATCTTCTAAATCAAAGTTAATTTCATAGCCAGGAAAAATTTCAGCGAGTTGATTCAATAACAAATCGGCCTGTCTATAATCCTTAACATTGGTACGATACACCTCAACCATATGATATGAAATTTAGATTGAACAGCATTTCTACTTCGGCATATCGTAATTGACCATCCAATTGATTCCAAATTTATCTTCCCACATGCCAAAATAGGCACCCCAAAAGGTGACTTCCAATGGCATGGTCACCCTTCCACCGACTGACAGTGCAGCAAACAACTTGTCGGCTTCCTCCCGAGAATTTACGCCCAGTGTAATTGAAAAATTATCTCCGACCGTGAAGCTAGTGCCCATATTGGGCAAAATATCGCTTCCCATCAAGCTGGTTTCGGCACTAATAGGAAGGCTAACATGCATTATTCTGTTTTTTAGGTCCTCAGAAAGTGAGGGCATTCCTTCTGACGGAGGCATCTCGCCAAATCGGGTGAAGTCTTTAAACTCTCCCCCAAAAGCAGATTTATAGAAATCAAATGCTGCCTGGCAGTCTCCATCGAATGTTAAATAGGTGTTTACGGTTGCCATGGTTCTATTTTTTATTGGTTAAGTTTCAGAAAACTAAATGTCTGTCAGCTTTTTTAATAGTTTATGCTATTATCTACATCATAACTCATTCCTTTCAAACCAAGTAGCTTACGCATCAGACCTATTTGACCCAAAAGATAATCCTCTCTGCCAATGCACATGCCTATCATATTCAGTGTATTTTCCTTAACAAAAGGAACACCCATCCCAAACGGAATAGCTTCATCTAAGATCTCATCCGTAGCCGTCAGTAATTTTTGATAGACTTTTGGCGATATCGTTACAAAGTTATCCTTTAACATTTCCAGCGTTGGATAAGCAAGAGTTTCGTCCAATGTTCTCCCCTCTTTAAATAGATCGTCAAAAGGATCTTTATCCTCCACCCCCAACAAGCTGCCGATCCAATAGCGGCAGTTGACCAGGTTTCCCGCCATCCAAACTACATGATTGGTCTTATTTTCAATTCGCTTCAGTCCGGCTTCTTCGGTAATCCCGTCCAAAGCATTTTGGAAACTTTGAGAATGCATTCGATATGCCGGAATGATGACTTCCAGCTTTTTTGATGTGACTAAGCCCATAAGCTGATTCTATTAAATTAATGTTCAACTATTTCCTTGATTAGATTAAGCGCCTTTGGAAAAACTTCGTTGAAATACTTTTCCATATCGGGACTAAGATCCAATACAACCTGCAGTAATGTAGTGGTTTCGGTTTCTTTCTTCAGATAAAATATTTCCTTTGCACCATGCCAGGTGGAATCTGTTTCTATACCATCCTTAATCCCCTTTTGATGAGAAAAAGCGATCTGTTCATTTTCGATCAATTTTTCAACGAATGAACTCATACCTGTTCTATCTTCTCTTAAAAACTGAACAGTATTGCCTTGCTTCAGATCGCCCGTATAATAGCTCCCCTTTGCAAAAACACTTGTCCATTTTCCGTACGTTTTAGGATTCCAAAGGGCGTCCCATATCTTTTCCCTATCCGAATCGATTAAAACGGAAAACGAAATCGTTTTTAGATTCTTCAATGATGTTTCATCTACCTCATCAAAAATAGAGACAGAAAATCTAAAACTACTTTACATAGGTCAAGAAATATCAGGAAGACGCTAAGTCCTTACGAATACGGCTGAGCGAAGTATCTGCGATACCCAGATAAGAAGCAATTTGTTTTAAAGGTGCCTGTTGGATGATCTGTGGCCTCTGGCTCATCAGCTGCAGGTAGCGGGAGGATGCAGATTTGGTAATCATTTCTATGGAGCGCTGTTGATTTTGAAAAAGCTGTGCCGCCATCCATTCACGTCCCCATTCTCTCACAGATTCCATGCTGTGGTATAAATGCTGAAAGTCATTAAAATTGATTTTCCAGACCACTGCATCCGTAACAGCCTGGATATTTTGCACCGAGGGAATGCGTTGAAACAAAGAAGAAACTTCATTCCCGATTTCGTTTTCACATATAAATTGGGTTGTGATCTCGTTACCGTTAAAATCATTCACATAAAAGCGGATCAAGCCTTGCTCCACGAGATAGTAGGCATTGGCGGTTTCTCCATCCTTAAGTAGAAAATCATGCTTTTTCAAGAAGATCTGATGATGCAGGGAAACAATCTCCTGCAAATCGCTTGTAGTAAAAAGCGGGTGGCGGTAAATGGCTTGAAAAAGAGTAGATCCCATAGATTAATTTATAATGAAAATACAAATTGTGCTTTCAAAATGAAAAATTTTGCCGCAATAGGGCAATCTGTAAAGATCTGAACACTCAACAACCTTGCCGGATGACTCCAAATAAGCTTAAAATAGGATGATGCACCTTTATGGCAAAAGATGTAAGTTTATAATACTTAACAGTTTAGTAACAGCCCTAAAAAACATATAAGATGGATATAACCTACAAATTTGACGTAGTTCCTAAAACACATGACATCATCCAGCTTTATCGTAGTTCCGGAATAAACAGGCCTATCGACGATGAGGAACGGATAGCTAAAATGTACCAACACTCTAACCTAATTATCACTGCATGGGTTGATGAGATGCTGGTTGGTATTGCCCGTTCTTTAACAGATTTCTGTTACAGTTGCTACTCGAAGTTTTTAGAGAATAACTCATTAAATAGAAACGTTCTTTAACAGATTTCTGTTACAGTTGCTACCTGTCAGATCTGGCTGTACGGAAAGAATATCAACATTTTGGCATAGGTAAAAAACTGGTTCAATTGACCAGAGAAAAGATATCTGATCAAGCTATGCTGTTATTACTTTCGGCTCCTTCGGCTATGGATTACTACCCGAAGATTGGATTCAATAAGGTGGAGAACGCGTTTATCATCAAAAGGGCAAAATAAAAACTCCTGGATAAATTGATATCATCGGTAGGCCTGATTCTCCGCTTGCCGGACAAACGCATTCAGAGTTACCAGGTTATATACAGCATCGCCTACGGTATTATTAAAATAAGCATAAACGGTCTTACCCTGTTCCTGCCAATCCAGGATATAATTGCTGTATTCCTGTAGCAAGTCCTCCGGGTAGCTTCCACGGTACCTTCCCCCCGGTCCGTGAAAGCGGAGGTACACAACATCGCCGTCGACAAAATCAAAAGGTGTGGTTGAAGCCGGTATATCCTGCATCACAATAGCCAGTTGATATTGATGGGCCAGTTCCCGGATGTTATCATTATACCAGGAGGAATGCCGAAACTCCACGGCCAGCTTCCAGGATCTTTCGGAGTCTGAAGTTTGAAGGCAATGAATCAAGTCCTGCAACTGCGGCATTAGGTGAACCCTGGCGCTGGGTGGAAACTGGATCAGCAGGCAACCTTTGTGAGCTTCGGCGGGCTGTATTGCTTCCATAAACTTAAAAATATCCCCTGGCTTAAACAGCAATCCCTTTTCATGCGTGATGCCTCGCCAAAGCTTAAAGGTAAACCGGAAATTCGCGGGCACCTCATTCGCCCATTTAGCAATAGTTTGTGGCCGTGGTATCTTGTAAAAAGAGGAGTTGATTTCGATACTATCGAATAAAGAAGCGTAATAAGTCAGACGGGTTTGGCCTTTAAACTCAAGTGGATAATAGGTTTTATTGGGAACAGGCAGCACCAGGCCGCTGGTGCCGGAATAGAACCTGGTTATGCTCATCTTTATTCTTTATTGGTATAACCGCTAGCAATACCAATAGTTTTAGTTCTAATTACTAGCTGAGTATTTTTATCCTATCAGTGCTCTGAACCATATTTCCTCAATAATAGCGAGGTTAGTTCCGCACGGTTCCGGACATTCGTCTTGATGTAAATCCGATGAGTATGATCTTTGATCGTTTGTACAGTAACGAAAAATTTGTCTGCGATTTCCTGATTAGTCTTGCCCTTACAGATTTCTGTAATGATCCCGGATTCACGTTTCGTAATCCTATACTGCTCGATAAAAGCGTCAAATGAACCCAACTGTACACTAATCTCTTCAGCGGCTTCAGGCCTGGCTGTATAGCAAAACCAGACTCCCATTGCGGTATTGCTCAAGAAGAACAGGAAGACATGAATAAGTCCGATCAGCGGCCGTCCACTCAAGTCTTTCAATAGCAGGAGATTGACCAGGGCAGCAAATAATATTAGTGCGAGAAGAATATCCTTTTCATGTTTTCCGATTTTTTTAGACTTTGAGGTGCTCAGCAAGATTATAGCCAAGCCATAACACAGTATAAGGATCAACCCATAGATCCTGAACAGGTTAGACGGAACGTCAAACTTCAAATACATTAATAAAATCAAAGTTAGAAGTGCGAAAACGATGCAGAGTAGAACAGAAGTAAATACCCCTGGTTTTTTTT
>CAZFQV010000055.1:0-10072 GCA_964521175.1 uncultured Sphingobacterium sp. | reverse complement strand
AGAATATGTCTTTCTGGCGGCTGCGAAGGTAGGGGGTATTATTGCGAATAATACGTATCCGGCTAATTTCCTGTATGAGAATCTAGCCATACAGAACAACGTGATCCATTACTCCTGGCGTGAGGGTGTTAAGAAGTTAATGTTCTTAGGCTCTAGTTGTATTTATCCAAAATTTGCACCACAGCCCCTCAAAGAAGAGTATTTGTTAACAGGATTGTTGGAACCCACTAACGAGGCCTATGCTATAGCCAAGATTGCAGGAATTAAAATGTGCGAGGCTTATCGCCAGCAATACGGTTGTAACTTTATTGCGGTAATGCCCACTAACTTATATGGTTATAACGATAATTACCATCCTCAGAATTCACATGTTCTGCCGGCATTAATTAGGAAATTTCATGAAGCTCAGCTCAGCTCAGCTCCCTACGTAACTGTTTTTGGAACCGGTACGCCATTGAGGGAGTTTCTGTTTTCTGACGATCTTGCCGACGCTTGCTTTTTTCTTATGCAAAATTACGAAGATGCCGAATTTGTCAATATCGGCACGGGCATAGAGATTTCGATCATGGATTTGGCCTTACTAATTAAGACCATAACAGGTTATAAGGGGGAATTAGTTTTTGATCATTCCAAACCAGACGGTACGCCACGGAAACTGCTTGATGTGACGAAGCTCCACTCTAAAGGTTGGAGACATAAGGTTGATTTAACAGACGGGATCAGGCTAGCCTACGAAGATTTCAAGGAAAAGTATCGCCGGGAGACAAAAAAAAACCCGAATTAACGTGTTTTTAAAACGTTTCGCTATCTGGAGGGATTCCGTAATCTGGCAGAACAGGCTTCCTTCTGGTCTTGGTTTTAGCACCCTTTATCCAATTGCTTACTTTTTCTATTATTCCAGAAACTGTGTCCATACCTATGTTTGTCGCCGCCTTTTGAGAAATTAAAGCTACCAGGGATTTGGTTATAAAACCAGCTTTCCGAAAAATGAACCGGTTTAAAAAGACCGGTACTCCGACACCGAATAAGCGCATAAGCCATTCGTTCCCATCATCTGCGTCGTTATTACCTTTATTGGTACCAAAGAACGAATCAAAAAAATCAGTGATCTTATTGATGATCTTCATGGGAGCTTTGACCCTATCCTCGATCTTGTCGGCTATTTCCTGAAAATCGTTTTCATATTGTTCCCGCTGTATTCTCAAGCGGGACAGTTCCGACCTTAAATCTCTTATATTTTCGATCTTATTCATTTAAATCATTTCTATCTCTGAAAAACTTTTTAATAATGGCGTTAACAATTGACTTGTCTAAATATCTATCCTTGATCATATATAAGATTATCGCAAACAGGAAATAGATACCGGTAACAATTAAAAAGCCACTATATAAATTCCCCATTACTTCAGATAAATAAAAGCCGAGTGTAAAGCTGCCAAACAGAATCGTGAGCAAGAGGAAAACAAAGACAAGTCCATCAGTTACGAAGTTCGCCAAAAGCTGCGATCCTTTTTCGACCGCAGAGAGTATGGCGAGTTCCTTTCGGACCTCGGCATACTCCTTTACTTTCCGTACGATCTTCTTTACATCCAGTTCCTGATCTTCCATGTTTTATCGACGATTAAGGATTTGTCATCTTGTTAAAACTCTTTTCTGCGGTATTCGCGGCTGTATTTGCGGCGGCCGAAGCTGTGTGTTTTACTTCAACATACTCGTCTTCTGCAGACTTGAGTTTGGATTTAATACTATCCACCACTTTATCTTTAAATTCAGAAAGATTACTGATCTCATCAGCTGCGCGGTCTTTAATACTATCGCCCAGATTCTTCAGCGAGTCATTTAGCTTATCACGGGTTTCTGAGCCTTTTTCTGGCGCAAATAAAATTCCTATAGCGGCTCCTGCGGCTAAGCCGACAAGTAATGCTGCAAGTACTTTTGAATGGTCGTTCATATTGAGATTATTTAAAGGTTAAAAAAACATGCTATTTTCTATAAGAACAGGTTCGTATGGAGAATGTTTTGACTTATTCATCTTCTACAGACTTTAATTTTTCCAATTTCTCTGTAGCGAGTCGACTTGTTTCATAAATCTTAATAGTCAGGATGAAGTAAGACAAGAGCAGGGGCCCAAATACTAATCCTAGAATACCAAAAAACGGGATACCTATGATTACTCCAATCACCGTAATAATAGGATGAGTGTTTGAAACGTTCTTTGCAATCATTAGCCTGATTACATTATCAATATTAATAATTATAATAAAGCCCCATAGCAATAAACCCCAGCCCGCCGTCGTATGTCCGTTTGCAAGTTCGATCAATGCGGCAGGTACAAATACAACAGGAGCACCGACTATCGGTAAAAAGCAGAGAAATGAAGATATCACCCCCCAAAAGATCGGGTCACGTATCCCGAACATAAAAAATCCGATGCTTACTAGTGCTCCCTGAACAATTGCGATAAAACCTTGCCCCAGGACATTAGAATAAGTGGTGAGTTTAAGTTCTTTTGCGAACTTCAATGCATTCTGCTCTCTGAATGGAGCGTATTTCAGCATACCCTTTTCAAATTCTTCCTTTTGCACAAACATGAAATAAAGCAAGAAATACATGATGAGCAAACCAAGTATAATATTTGCTGCTCCGCTTAAGAGTGAGGGGAATAACTCTTCCGCAAGTATGTTAACCTTACGAATAGCCTTATCGAAAAGATCCGGTTGATTGACCTTTGAGCCAACGAAAACCTCAAGCTTTTCCATGATTACCTTTATTCTGATCGGATCATCCTGAAATTCGGATATCTTATCTATGACCATCAGGCTGAGTGTTAAAAAAGGAAGAACAATTATAATCAGCGACAGGATTATTACCATAGCCGCAGCGATCCATTTCTTCATCCGCCAATTTTCAGTAAAGAATGTGAATATTGGCACTAAAATGGTGTATAATACGATGGTGCTTAATAAGGTGCCGGCAATGGTTCTAAGGGAATATAGAACAAAACATCCTAAGACTATAAGGATGGCCAGTACAATAGTATTACGCTGCTTATAAGTATAAATAGACATGTATAAATTAAGAACCTGATTTTGCCTTGTACTATGATATATCCACGTTCATAACTAATGCGGATAGAATAAGTTTTGTCGTGCTATTAAATTGATTAGTCTCTTATTCCATATTAATCGCTCTCATTTTGTTATAAAGCGTCTTCCGGTCGATATTTAGAATTTTTGCGGCCTTAGTCTTATTAAAATTTACTTCCTTTAGTACATTTAAAATGGTTTCGTATTCAGCTTCTAAAGCAGCATTTTTCAGATCGTGTTTATTACTATTCCGGAGAGGGGCATTTGTTAGTCCATAACTATTTTCCAGAGCAGCACCCTGCGCAAAGGTGGAAATCTCAAGAGGGAGGGTTTTTAACTTTATTTCATTGCCCTCAGAAAGAAGAGTTGCACGTCTGATCACGTTTTTTAGCTCCCTGACATTTCCCGGCCAGTTATATACCATAAAGCATTCAGCTACGTCCGGAGACAATTCCGTCACATTTCGGTTCAGTTCACTGTTCGCGACTTTCAGAAAATGTTCTGCAAAACTTATGATGTCTTTGCCCCGCTCACGAAGCGGAGGTATCGTGATACTGAATTCATTAAAACGGTGATAAAGATCTTCTCTGAAACGTCCTTTCTGAATGGCATCCTGTAAATTTTCGTTTGTTGCGACTATAATTCTTACATCGAGATCTATCTCACGGGTACTACCGATACGCTTCACTCTTCTTTCTTGTACTACCCGCAGCAAAGTTGCCTGAATCTCGTATGAGAGATTTCCTACCTCATCCAAAAATAGTGTCCCGCCGTTAGCCATCTCGAAATGGCCAATCTTGGTATACAAAGCTCCCGTAAAAGATCCCTTTTCATGACCAAAGAATTCACTCCCTGCCAGTTCTTTTGTAAGCGATCCGCAGTCCATAGCAATAAAGGGACTATTTCTTCGAGGGCTATTCAGGTGAATGCTTTTCGCGACGGACTCCTTACCGGTACCGCTTTCGCCGTTCAAAATAACACTGTAATTTGTGGGTGATACCAACTTAATCTGATGGATAAGATCCATTGATGCGGCACTTGTTCCGGTAATAAACTCTTCGGGTATGATATTGGGCTTGCCTTCTTTTGGTGTCTCCGGCTCGGAACTCGAGGGATGGTTTATAACCCTCTGTGCCTCAATAGCCTTGTTTATTGTGTTTAAGATCTCATCGGGATAAAGCGGCTTAGTGATATAATCATAGGCGCCCATTTTTATGAGTTCAACAGCGAGTTTGATATCAGAATATCCGGTGATAATGATTACTCCAGTATTGGGATAAGACTTCTTTATTTTGCGCAGCATTTCCCGTCCGTCGGTATCTTCGAGGCGATAATCACAAAGTACCAGTGTAAATGACTGATTAGACATCAGATCTAATGCATTTGCCCCTGTCGTTGTCGTACTGACTTCAAAGCCGTTCCGAGTCAGAAATTTGGATAGAATTATCCCAATATTTATTTCGTCATCTATAATTAAAATCTTATTCATGAGCTTAAAATTCCATACAAAATGATTGAGAGTGGAATATTGCAATATAATCAAAAAAATAAAATTGGGCAATTATTTCTACACCGTTTGGTGCTTAAGATAATAAGGCTCTAACTAATTACCTTTAAAGTTTGGTTTCCTCTTCTGTAGGAAGGCAGCAACACCTTCCTGGAAATCTCTGGTTTCAAAGCAATCAGAGAATGCTCTCATCTCCGTTTCATACCCGTCGGTTTCAGCATTAAAGGCTGCATTAATCGCGTTTATTGCATTTGCCACAGCTAGGGGAGATCTTGACAATATTGTTTTAAGTATTGCTTCAGCTCTAGGGATGAGCTCATGGGGCTCTACTATGTGATTTACAAGACCCATTCTCCATGCATCATCGGCAGTGATCATATCTGCGCTTAGTATCATCTCTAATGCTCGTCCTTTCCCTACAAGCTGGCTTAGGCGTTGTGTACCGCCGTAGCCTGGAATAAGCCCCAGACTTACTTCAGGAAGTCCCATCTTTGCATTTCGCGAAGCAAGTCTGATGTGACAAGCCATAGCCAATTCAAGTCCGCCACCCAGGGCGAAGCCGTTAATAGCCGCGATGATAGGCTTACCACTATTTTGTATCATATCAAAGACCTGTTGTTGGCCTTCCCTGGCGAGTTCCAGTCCCTGATCACTACTGAACGAAGCAAACTCTGATATATCTGCTCCTGCCACAAAAGCTTTATGCCCGGCGCCGGTAATAATTATACCCCCTACCTCCTCTTCTGACCGAGACTCGACAATAGCAGTATGGAGTTCAGATAAGGTTTCCTTATTTAGCGCATTTAACTTGTGTTCACGATTAATGGTGATATACAGAATGCGTTCGCGCGTTTCGAGAATCAGATTATTTGAAGCCATGATATAGTATAAGTTAAGCTATAAGTGGATGGGATTTTATTTGTCAAGGGTCAACGCATGACTATTTATTCAATATGTCCTATGCGATTCTACCCATTCCTTAATGTATTCAGCTATATCACCGGTTTTCGTACCAGGGCTAAAAAGTCGGCCAACTCCCAGGGCATGAAGTGTTTTGATATCTTCTTGCGGAATAATACCTCCACCGGTGAGCAATATATCGTCCAGCCCCTTTTCCTTCATTAATTGATTAATTTTCGGAAAGATGGTCATATGGGCTCCCGATAAGATCGAGATTCCTATCGCATCCACGTCTTCTTGTAGCGCAGTATTGACAACCATTTCCGGTGTCTGTCTTAAACCGGTATAGATCACTTCCATGCCCGCGTCTCTGAGTGAAGTAGCAATTATTTTTGCACCGCGGTCGTGACCATCGAGGCCTACCTTGGCGACGAGTACGCGAATTGGCCGGTTTAGTGGATTCTTCATATATGTAAAAGTAAGAAGAAATTTGGATTGTGTTAAGCTGCCGCTAAGAGAGTATTTTTTGCTAATTTTGTACGTTTAAAGCAGATTATGATTGAAGAACGATCCCTGAATTTTTTAGAGGAGATAATTGAGGACGACATTAGTAATGGAAAAAACGAAGGGCGGGTGCTTACCCGATTTCCTCCGGAGCCCAATGGATATCTTCATATCGGCCATGCCAAGTCTATTTGTCTGAATTTTGGGATTGCTCAAAAGTATAATGGTAAAACCAACCTGCGGTTTGATGACACAAACCCCAGCACAGAAGACACCGAGTATGTCGACAGTATCCGAGAGGATATTCAATGGATGGGCTTTAAATGGGATCAGGAGCTATACTCCTCAGATTATTTTGATCAGCTCTATAATTTTGCGATTGCCCTGATAAATAAAGGCCTGGCTTATGTAGACGACAGCAGCCCTGAAGAGATTGCGGCTGCTAAAGGTACTCCTACCCAGGCGGGTACGCCAACACCGTTTCGCAGCAGGAGTATTGAAGAGAATCTGAGACTTTTTCAGGAGATGAAGCGAGGAGACTACCCTGACGGGGCAAAGGTTCTACGGGCGAAAATAGATCTTTCATCGCCAAATATGCACTTGCGAGACCCTTTGATGTATCGTATAAAGCATGCTTATCATCATCGCACGGCGGATAAGTGGTGTATCTATCCGATGTATGATTTCGCACATGGTCAGTCTGATGCTTTAGAAAAAATAACCCATTCGATCTGTACTTTGGAGTTCGTCCCACACCGCCCTCTTTATGAGTGGTTTATTGAAAATCTTGAGATATTCCCCTCCCGGCAGTATGAGTTTGCCCGCCTAAATATAAATTTCACAGTGATGAGCAAGCGTAAACTGCTTCAGCTAGTGAATGAGAAACATGTTTCGGGTTGGGATGACCCCCGCATGCCTACCATTAGTGGATTGCGCCGTCGTGGATATACTCCTCAGTCAATCAGAAATTTCTGCGAACGGATTGGAGTAGCCAAACGGGAAAATCAGATCGATCTGAGCCTATTGGAGTTCTGTATCCGGGAGGATTTGAATAAAACAGCACTCAGAAGAATGGTTGTGCTGGATCCGGTCAAGCTCGTAATCACCAATTATCCCAGTGATGCCAGCGAAATCATGCATGGAGAGAATAATCCTGAAGCTGAAAACGGAGGTGGTACCAGAGAGATACCATTTAGCGGCGAGCTTTGGATTGAGCGCGACGACTTTATGGAAGAGCCGCCTAAAAAATTCTTCAGACTGGGACCTGGTCTGATGGTTCGCCTAAAAAATGCCTATATAGTTAAATGCGATCGTTTTATTAAAGATGAAACCGGCCGGGTGTCAGAAATACAATGCACCTACTTTCCAGAATCAAAGAGCGGGTCGGATACCAGTGGTATTCATGTGAAGGGTACGATACACTGGGTAAGTGTGGCAGATGCTGGCACAGCAGAGATACGACTCTATGATCGCTTATTTAGGGTTGAAGACCCTTCTGCTGAAGAAGGCGATTTTAAAGAGTATCTCAATCCCGATAGTTTAAGTGTGATTAAGAATGCTTTTATTGAGCCTGATCTACTCAATGCACAGAAAGAATCAGGCTATCAATTTATCCGAAAGGGATATTTTAGCCTCGACAGTGATTCGACACCGGAAAATCCAATTTTTAATAGGACAGTAACTTTAAAAGATGCCTGGGCAAAGAAAAGCTAGGGATTTCGAAGGTCAGAGATATTTTTTATAAAGATTGAAAAGAATCTTTTTCTCGTCGTCCCGGAGAATACCCGTCACTTCTTTTTGCACAAAATGAAGCTGGAAAGATTTGATGGCATTTTCGGGGTTTTGGATATCATAACCTATGATACGCAGAGCCTCTAAGGGCTTAAAAGTATCAGGTACACTGTCTATCAGGTATTCATCAGGCCAAAGACCGAATCCCTTTTCTGCCAGCGTCTTCCAGGGGAAATTTATGTTTGGGTCTACCTTTCGTCCAGGAGCAATATCAGAATGACCGATAAAATTAGCCGTGGGAATGTTATAGACTCTTTTAAGAGTGTCTAACAAGATGATTAGGTTATCAATTTGTCGGGGATCGAAAGTCTCGAATCCATTATTGTCAAGTTCAATGCCAATGGACGATGAATTTACGTCGGTCGTATTTCCCCATTTTCCTACACCACCATGCCATGCCCTAAGATAGTCGTTGAGCATATGATAAACTTGCCCATCTCTCCCTATTACATAATGCGCACTGACTTGTGTCCGCTCAGTTGTAAATGTTTTGAGTGTTTGCTCTGTGGAGTTCTGTGCTGTATGATGAATAACCACCAGATTAGGCTTGCGGATCCCAAAATTAACTGTTCCAACGAAGTCCTGCCCTCCCGGGTTAACAGGGGTTTTTCTGAGGGTTTCGGCAAACTCTCTGGTATGTTTTTTATAGACCTTATTACTAATCCGGTAAGGATTAGACGAACAGGAAGAAAGTGCATAAATTCCTGCAAGGAGTAAGGTTAGTCTGCTGATGTAGCGCATAGGATTAGTTCTGTAAAGAGGCAATTTACAAAAATCAGTTAGCTATTATTAAATTTAAAGGCTCGGCTTTCGCCCACCCTGTTTGATGGCTTCCTTTTTATTTTTGAAGTTGGTCGCCATGATCAATGCCCGTCTTCGGGCATCATCAGCAACAGGCCCGACAAAATGGGTCTCTAAGGTATCATTGAACATAGACAACCAGCGTTCGTAATGTTCAGATTCCAATTCCATAGTCAGGTGCTTCATGAAAGGATTTCCGTTATACCCTCTTACGCCGAATAGAGCCGCGTTCCAGAAAGAGTACATTTTCTCTAGATGGGGCTTCCAGTACGTGGACAGACGGAAGTTAAAAATTGGAGCCAATAGATCGTCTTTCGCCACCTTATCGTAAAAGTGGTCGACCATAACTTTAATATCCTCGAGGTCCTGGATGTCTTTTTTGCTCTCCATATTCAATCCGCAAAACTAATCTTTTTACCCAGAGATAAAACGATGTTTATTGGAATTCCTTATATTCGCAATTAGCTCATTGTTCGATGTCGACCCCTCAAAATAAAATAACCTTCAGCATTTTCTATGACGACCAGGAGTTCCAGATACAGACATATGGGAGAGAATACAGAAATCTAAAAGACTTAATTCAGGACAAGGTTTACCCGGATAATTTTGGGGAGTGTGGAGGAATGGGAAGGTGCGCGACATGTATGGTCGAGATCGAAGGATTAGAGGGCGAGGCAGCCCTGATGAAGAGGAATGAAGTGACTAGCCTTGAGCGAGCGGGGAAAGCAAAAGCGGCAGTTCGCCTCTCCTGCCAGATCGAAATAGACGATAATCTATCCAATACCCATGTTAGAGTATTGGAAATTATTTAAACCTGATTTACCCGGTCTTAGACAGCCTTTCTGTGATAGAGTTTAACCAAATCCAGCAAATCCTCAATAAGAAAAGGTTTCGCGATATAGTTATCAGCCCGACATTTTCTCGCAATTTCTGGAAGATCCTTAACAGCTGATATTAGAATAACGGGTAAATGGGAGGTGCCAGGATTAGATTTAATCTGCAGGCAAAGTTTATGTCCTTGCTGACTGCCCAGGTTTTCATCCAAAAGAATCAAATGGGGATTGATCTCTTCCAGGCTTTTAATGGGTTCCGCATCTAATGAAGCGAGGACTTCATAATCTTCATTTTCAAGAATAAAGCCCAGCAGTTCCAGAATATCGTTGTTGTCTTCTATTACTATTATTCTCTTTTTCATATCATCAAACTAGCAAGTACAAAATATATGGGATTTAATTCTGGATTCTGTCCTCGCAAAAACCATACTGAAAATATGATAAATATATAAAGGTTGAAAATTTATTTCAGGCTCACCGAAAAATTAACCTTTGTGTGTGCGCTGAAGACGCCAAGAGCACCGTTATCAATATTGGAGACTGGATTTGAAGGTGCTACCGGCGGGCCACTATCACCTCCTATCTGAGCTATTGCATAATAGTATTTAAAAACTTTTCTATCAATACATTGCATTTCTAGATCAACGCGA
>CAZFQV010000054.1:0-10175 GCA_964521175.1 uncultured Sphingobacterium sp. | reverse complement strand
CTGTCTTCGCACTAAGATCGTTCTCAATAGATATTTGGAAAATCTCTGCTGACGTCGCACTTGCCTGATCTTTATTGCTATTGTCGACCCGTCGCGCGACTTCGATGCGAGAGATACTCGCACCTTCATTTAAGCCGCCGGCTTTCAGTATCAGATCTTCGAGGCTCATTTTTTCGGCATAATGAAATTGACCGGGATTTCTAACTTCCCCATCTATACTTACGCTAAACTCGTCTTTCAGATCAAAAATAGACGATATGGTTACCACATCTTCCCTCCTTAAGGGGATATCCGGATCTAAGCCCCCGAGAATTCTTTCGGGACTGAAGGAGACGAGCTCCAGGTTACCATCAGCCTGGGTTCTTGTGATATAGCCTCTTGGCAAAAATGCATTATCTCTTAAGCCTTCTGATTTCGATATCAGTGATTTCAAGGTCAATCCACTCTCAAGCTCATAAGAACCTGGCCGAAACACTGCCCCTTCGATCTGCACTCTGTTCTCAAATCGGTCTAATATAGGTTCCGCTATAAACTTGTCTCCCGACTGAGGCGTGTACGTATCAAATTCCTCATCAGACACATCAGTTATCCTCCTTTCGCGTGACGTATTTTGCAAAACTTTTATTCTTGCTGTGTAGGCATTGTTTGTAAATCCGCCCGCGAAATTCAATACATCAGTTAAGGTTTCCCCATCCAGAACTTCAAAAATTCTTGGCCTTTTAACTTCTCCATCAAATTCCACCCGATTTCTGTAAACCGGTATTCTTATCACGTCCTGGTCACGCAGTGTAATATTACCTTGTTGATCGCCTCTAAGTAAAAAATCATAAACGTCTAATTTCGAGACCACCCGATTGCCTCTTATAACTTCAATTTCCCGAAAACTACCTTTATCAGTAGGCCCGCCGGCTGCGTAAAGCCCCGTAAAGATAGTAGAAAACGAGGAAAGTGTATAAGTACCAGGTTTGGTAGCTTCCCCTATTATCGTAACTTTAATGCTTCTCAATCTTCCCGTTGTCACGCGTACAAAGGTGTTTCCACTACGTATACCTGTGTAAATCGAGGCCAAACTTGTGGTTAACTTCTGTCTGATTTCATCTAAACTCAAACCAGCCACTTGAACTACTCCCGCATTTGGGATATTAATAGTCCCTTCGGGACTTACACTTCTAGGATAACTAACTTCCGAATACCCGAAAATTTCCACAATAATTTCATCGCCAGGACCAACGCGGTAATTCTGTGGAGGCGCAATATTGATATTGGGTTCAAAATTCAGCTGTCTGTTTTTAAAGATATCTGAACCAAATATTCTAGACCTTAAGGACGTTAAAGCTTGCTCAGCCTGGTTTTCGAGCTCCGCCCTCTTAAAGCCTGTCAGACTATCTATGCCGAGTTTTCCTACGGAGTCCTGATAACTCAAGGCGGTACGACCCTCCCGTAAAGCCCTCGCGTCGTCCTGCCGGATGCGCTCGACACGAATTTTCAATTTCTTCACCTCGGCAGCACTCATACCTTTACTCAACGCAACCTGGTCTATTTGGTCAAGAGACAAGCCTAAGGATTCGACCTCTCTCATAAAGTCCCTGATTTTTATGTCGCTTAATGCATCAACCCGAATATCGCTAAAATTGTCGTTCCTGACAGTCTGCGAGAAAGTGGGATGAATGGTCATTAATCCTATTATAAGGAGTAAAAGAAACTTTACCTTTCTACTTATTTTCATGGAGTGCAAAAGTACATCTTTAGTTTTAACCACGATAATTCTAATAATACTTTTTTTAAGTTAATATTTATTAATACGGCGTTAAAATAATAACATTACTCAAAATAATTCAAGGTCTCAAATCCTCCCTTTTTCAAATACTCATCTTTCTTCATTAAGTCGAGGTCAGACAATACCATATCCTTAACCAGGGCAGGGAGATCATATTTGGGCGTCCAGCCAAGCTGGGTATTGGATTTGGTAGGATCACCAATCAATAGATCAACCTCCGTCGGCCGAAAATACTTTTTATCTACCTTAATTACGGTTTGCCCCAACTTCATATTTGCAGGATCTATCTTTAATTCTACACACTTGTCTTCGTCAATGTCGATAATCACCCCTTTTTCCAGTGCGTCCTTGCCGCTAAATTCTATTTCGATACCTAGTTCTGCAAAGCTCATCTTTACAAAATCTCTTACGGTAGTGGTCACTCCTGTTGCGATCACGAAATCTTCCGCCTTTTCCTGCTGCAAAATCAGCCACATCGCTTCTACATAATCTTTCGCATGCCCCCAGTCGCGTTGGGCCGACAAGTTCCCCAGGTGGAGGCAGCTCTGTAAGCCAAGCGCGATTTTAGCCGCAGCACGTGTGATTTTCCGGGTTACAAATGTTTCACCCCGCACCGGACTTTCATGATTGAATAAAATACCATTGCTGGCGAATAAATTATACGCTTCCCGGTAGTTTACCGTGATCCAGTATGCATACATCTTTGCTACTGCATAGGGAGATCGCGGATAGAACGGTGTTTTTTCACTTTGCGGAACCGCCTGAACCAAGCCGTATAACTCAGAGGTGGAAGCCTGATAGATCTTCGATTTCTTTTCCAGGCCTAATATCCGGACCGCTTCCAGAATCCTCAACGTGCCTATTCCATCAGCATTGGCGGTGTATTCGGGGATCTCGAAACTCACCTGAACATGACTCATTGCCGCCAGATTATAAATTTCATCGGGCTGCACTTCCTGAATGATACGGATCAGATTTGTAGAATCCGTTAAATCACCGTAATGCAGCTTCAGTCTTAGGTTACTCTCGTGCGGATCCTGATATAAATGATCTATCCGGTCGGTATTAAACAGAGAACTCCTCCTTTTAAGGCCATGCACGAAATACCCCTTCTTCAGAAGCAACTCCGCAAGATAGGCTCCATCCTGGCCTGTTATGCCGGTTATTAGTGCTACTTTCATGGTAGATATGAGGTAAAAGATGAGAAATGCAGCATGCCCCATAAAAGCATACTCTTCTTGCAAGAGCAAACTCCGGGCGTCTGGCTAAGCTTAGCATGGCTTACATTATTTCGGTATGTTTTTTTCATGTTCTACTCAGCATTAATCACGGCTTCGCCCTTTCAGTCACATTTTGTGACCTGTGAAAATCAACGTTAGGTTTATTTTAAGAAGCCTTTAGCTTCTCAATAATATTCTTGCGCAGGTCTACTCTCACCTGAACTCCGATACTTTCTAAGTACAGCAGAGCATAATTTCCCTTGCTCTCCAATACTTTGGCGGCTTTATCCTCGAGAGCCCCTGACCTTAATATTACCCGGTCGTTTGCTTGCAGGCTTCTGACTTCGATACTCTCATGCTGATAGCCCTGAAGCCAGTCCCTCATCTGATCCATATCTATGTCTCTGATGACTGCAGGTTTCCCGCAATGATACAGATAACGAACTACTCCTTTAACGGAAAAAATCTTTTCCCGATCTGCCTCTTCTAACCTTACAAAACAATATGATCTGAACAATGGCTCTTCGACCCATTTCCAGCGATCACTCCACTTCTTCTTAGTTTTAAGCAGCGGACAATATACCTCTACACCCAATAGTGAAAGTTTCTCTGCCACGGCTTTCTCATACCTTGATTTAGTGTAGATTACATACCACTTCATTCCTTAGAGTCAAAAATCAAAACTATTTCCTTTCTATGCTTCTCCACATATAAATCGGCATCTGCCTGCTCAAAAACTAAGTACCTTATTTTTCTTCCAATTAAAGGCTCAGCCTTTTCTACCAAAGAACTTAAATAATTCCTGTCAATATCATTACCAATAATCATCAGGTCGATAATGTCGGAATCGAGTCCCTGTGCTATCCGACCTTCCAAATAGACTCGCTGCACGTTTCCCAGCCGGTCAATAACTTTCTCTATCACTTCTTCTATGCCGATAAACTTGCGGATAATACTGTTCAGATCCTTAAAAAGTGGATGGTTGGTGTTGGCACGATACAGTTTCTTATTCCCCTCGGTCTCTGTGAGAAGAAGCCCCGCATGCTCAAAACGATTCAATTCCTGCCGAATACCGTTGGTACTCTCGTTAAACTCAGATTCCAGGCTGCGCAAATAACCCTGGTTATTGATATTTAAAAAGAATTTAAGCAATAGCTTAATACGGGTTTTGGATGTTATTAAACTTTCTAACATAATATTGAGTATAATTCATACTCATTCTTCGGCAAAAATAACAGTATTTTTCGAATTTCGATAAAAAAGTTGAGGATAATGAAAACGGGGTTTCGAGATATCCATCGATAACGAATTGATGGCTTGCTCTAGTATATTTCCTAAAAAATATCCCGCTATTTATCCGGCGCGAAGATCCTGTCCGTTTTTTGAGGAAAGGGATGCGGTCGAAAATAAAGGCTATTCTTTCGGTCGCTTAACATACAGGTTCTTTCTACCCGATTTAGTGTATTCCAGCTTACCCTGTTTAGCCAATTTCTTAAGAGCTGTGGATATTTCAGATGATTCTGGTTTGATGCCGTATACGATGTCAAACTCTTCTACTACTAAGCTGGCCAGCTTGGGCGTACTAAAAAAGCCGTCATCATATAGTTGTTTAACTCTAAGAGTAGTCAAAGCACGATTGCGGCGATCCGGCGGAAGTTCATAACGCGGCTTTAGGATTATAGGGAAGTCGAATAATTGAGAGGGTTTATATTGTAAGGACTGACAGATGGCCAGGATCATACTCACATAAGTATCTCCGCCGTTCTCGATGGATGAAAGGGTATTAATGCTGAAACCGGTCATCGAGGATACATCCTCCAGACTGTAACCCTTCGCCCTGCGGGCTTTTCTTATCCGTTCTCCGATCTCCTGTGCAGATACTTCATCGAAATATTTTCCCACAGCACAAATTGAAGAAAGTGCTAATAAATAGTGTACAATCAGATTGGTAAACTATTTGTTTTAAGACATCTACTTCGTATATTTATTTCTGAACTTTATCTTGCTTAAAGTTTTTTATGAAACAGCGGACTTCTCACAGAGCAAACGGTAAGTCGGACAAACAAAGTCCGATTACAGCCCGGCAAAAACTAGGGAATTTTTGTTATTCCTACTCACCCGAAGAAAACGATGAGATGCTCGGCCAGCTATTCAGCATCATAAAACAGGAGGATCAGGCTCATCCTGATCTCTCTTCCCAGGAACGCCTGCTCAATTACATCGAATCTCTGGAAGAAGTGTTGCCTGCTTTATATGCCATCCGGGCGGAACTGGATACGGACGTTGAATTGAGGAATAATTCTAACTATATCCCATAATCTTATACACTATATAGCCCGTGACCTCGTGGAGAAGAACGCTCCATTGATAAAGGGCGTATTCAGAGGGCATCAGGATAGCACTTAGGTTGTAATTCCGGCGTCTGGAATACAGATCAACCGGATAAGGACGAACAGTCAGGCCGGCCTTCTTAAAACAGCCCATGGAACGGGGCATATGAAATGCCGAGGTCACCAGTAGAAACTCGCTGCCAAGATTCAAACTATCGGTAATTCTCTTTGTAAAGACGGAGCTTTCTGCGGTATTTCTGGACTGCTCTTCAAGAATAATATCTTCTGCCGGAATACCGCAATATAAAAACACCCTTTCCATTTGCCTTGCTTCAGGAAGAGATCTGTTGATTACGCTTCCCGATCCTCCGCTGATTAATATCTTCCTAATCTTTCCTAAGCGGTAAAGTTGAACGGTATGAAGCAGCCGGTCTGCACCCTTATCAAAAAACACACGATCCGGGAAATCTTCGCGGACGCTGCTTACGCCGGTGAGTACTATAGCCGTCTCATAGCTCTTCAGTTGGCTGATAGCGACCGGTCGATCTTCCCACAGCAAAAATGCCTCGTTCACAAGAAGGCTGTTACTAAAGACCAGCAGCAAGCTCAGCGCGGTAAGAAAGGAATATTTTTTATTTTTTCTATTTTTACTTAAGAAAGCATACAACAAAATCAGAACGATCCAAACGAGAGGCGATAGCAAAAAGACGAGAACCTTTGAGAGGATGAAGAACATTTTGAAGACTATTACATATCAGTAAAAAACAAAATATTAACGGTGAAGAAGGGTTCCAAATTTATTGCTCAAGTAAGCTGAGGATGTACTCTCCATATCCGCTTTTTCGCAGCGGCTCTGCAATGATTCTCAACTGTTCCGCATCAATGAACTTCATCTGCCAGGCGATCTCTTCGATACAGCCAATCTTTAATCCCTGACGTTCCTCGATCACCTGAACAAACTGTCCGGCCTGCATAAGCGAGTTGAAAGTGCCGGTATCGAGCCAGGCTGTTCCCCGACTAAGGACTCCAACCTTTAATTTACCTCTGCTCAGATACTCCCTGTTCACATCAGTAATCTCATACTCTCCCCGGGCAGAGGGCTGGATGTTCTTGGCTATCTCAACCACTGAATTATTGTAGAAATATAATCCGGGCACCGCATAATTGGATTTAGGATGCTCCGGTTTCTCTTCGATAGACAGCGCATTAAAGTCTGCGTCAAATTCTACTACTCCGTATCGCTCCGGATCGGAAACCTGATACGCGAATACCATTCCTCCCTCGGGATGCTGAATAGCTGGTAAAAGATTATGGATAGAATCGCCATGAAAGATATTATCACCAAGAATAAGCGCCACATCATCTGCTCCGATAAACTCTTCAGCTATTACAAAGGCTTGTGCAAGCCCATTGGGCACGGCTTGCTCTGCATATGAAAATTTGCAGCCTATCCTGCTGCCGTCCCCTAACAATTTCTCAAAATGCGGAAGATCGTGAGGGGTCGAGATGATGAGTACTTCGTTTATCCCGGCCAGCATCAGGGTGGAAAGAGGATAATAGATCATCGGCTTATCATAAACCGGCATCAATTGTTTACTAACGGCCAGCGTTAAAGGATACAAGCGTGTACCGGATCCGCCGGCTAAAATTATTCCTTTCAAAATCCTTATTTATATTGTTCTTTATAATAATCCTGATAGTCGCCGGAGGTGACGTTTTGCAGCCATTCTTCATTTTGCAGATACCACTCTACTGTTTTTGTCAGGCCTTCCTCGAACTGCAAGCTGGGCAACCATCCAAGCTCACGCTGCAGCTTTGATGAATCAATAGCGTAACGCAGATCATGCCCTGCGCGATCGGCGACAAAGGTGATGAGCTTTTCGGAAGTACCTGTCTCGCGACCTAACTTTTGATCCATAATACTGCACAGTAATTTGATCAGGTCTATATTTTTCCATTCGTTATGGCCGCCGACGTTATAGGTCTGCCCTGCCTTTGCTCCATGAAAAATTACATCTATAGCACGGGCATGGTCCTCTACCCATAGCCAGTCGCGCACATTTTCTCCTTTCCCGTAAACCGGGACGGGAAGGTTATTCTTGATATTATTGATAGCCAGAGGTATCAGCTTCTCCGGAAAATGACAAGACCCATAGTTATTAGAGCAATTAGAGATGACTGTATCTAAGCCATAGGTATCATGATAAGCTCTGACGAAATGGTCTGAGCTCGCTTTAGACGCCGAATAAGGGCTATGCGGGTCATAAGCTGTCTCTTCGGTGAATAAGCCATCCTTGCCCAGGCTGCCATATACTTCATCTGTAGAAACATGGTAGAACCGATGCTGCTTATAATTTCCTTTCCAGGCCGCACGGGCCGCATTGAGCAGGCTTACCGTTCCGACAACATTGGTCATCACAAACTCGGTGGGCCCGCTGATTGAACGGTCGACATGTGACTCTGCCGCGAGGTGAATTACTGCGTCGATGTTTTCCTTCGCAAATAATTTATCGATAAATTCTGCATCAACAATATCTCCCTTGATAAAACGATAATTTGACTTACCCTCTATGTCTTTCAGATTCAACAGGTTACCAGCATAGGTAAGCTTGTCCAAATTGATGATCTGATAATCAGGATAAGAATTAACGAATCTCCTGACAACATGTGAGCCTATGAAGCCGGCGCCGCCTGTAATTAAGATTTTGGTCATGAAGGATTATAAATAAAGCGAATATAAGAATTTACGCTTGATAGAGAATAGTCGTGAAGCTTGGCCTTAAGCTTTAGCGCATCTAGCTCAACGGCTCACTTTTAGGAGAAGCTCATCATACCATTCCCGGCCATATTTTCTGATCAGAGGCTCTTTTAAGAAACGGTATACCGGCACCTTCAGCTCCTTGCCCAGGGAACAAGCCGAACTACAGATACTCCATCGATCATAATGCAGAATGTCAAATTCTGGATAGGCAGTTATTCTAATCGGGTAAAGGTGGCAGGAGATTGGCTTTTTCCAGGATATATCACCTTTTTCATAGGCTTTTTCGATCGCGCATTTGGTGATGCCATTCTCCCAGATTACGTAAGCGCATTCTTTGTTAGTATCCACACAGGTAGTGGTATAATCTCCTTCGAAGTCTTTCACATAGGTGCCGGATTCTTCGATGGCGGCAATGCCCTTTTGTGTCATATAAGGCTTCACATGAGGATAGATCTCATCCAGCACGGCGAGCTCCGACCGTTCCAGTGGTGCCCCGGAATCACCTTCCACGCAGCATGCTCCCTTGCATTTATTGAGGTTGCATACAAAATTTTCCTTTACTATATCTTCGTGCACTAATGTGCCTTGTACCTCGATCATCTTAATTTGAAGTAATAGCCAAGGGATATTTCAATCCCTCAGCCGACATAAGTTCTAATGTTACCGACCCTACGAGGATCTCCACTTGCGCCTTGACAGGAATCCGGTTTCCGTCGTCAGTGATCCACAGATAGAGTTTACTATCCTTTCTAAAGATACGACCGGGTTGTATGGATGGGCTAAATTTAAGACAGTTAAAGCGACCCAGAGGAGTCTTTACCGATTCTTTCCCCATATACTGCACTTCGAGCTGTGAGATGCCATCGCTAAGAAAATAATCCATACTAAATTTATCTCCGGGTCTTAAGCGGGACACATCCAGATTCCTGGCAAAGTAATAGGCCGAAACCACATCAAAAGTTTGCCCGTTCCCCTTGAATGTACCTTTGTTCGAAACTACCTTTTTTTGATCCTGATAAAATCTGGCTTTATCAGTCCTTCTGTAATTCGCCTCACGAATATTCTCTGTATAGAGATAAGGTAATAATGTCTTTTTGTCGATATATGAATCGTAACGATTCCGTACTTTATAAAATAAATTAAACGAGCCGGCGGTACGCCCATCCGCTATCAGGTGATATATCGGCTTATTATCAAACCTTACATTGCTATCCTCTACGCGTATGCTCGCTTCAGCTGCCGTGATAAAACCGTAGCGTAATCTGTAATTAAGCTGTTCACCAACCTTAAATACCGGATCATCCACATGCGGAAGCAACTGAGCATATAAGGCAATATTAAACAGGCAAAGAATTACTGTAAATTGGTATCTCATTCAGCTTATATTGCAAAAAGTAAACCAAAATCAGATCCCCCGCTTACCTTGGCAGACTTGAACCTCCTAATCTTTCCTCTTGTAAATGGGTACCGTTGAACAGGGCTCTCCATACATAATACTTTTTACGGTACCGGTTAATTTAGCCGTTATACTAATATAAGCCGATTCGGGGACGGGTACCTCACCACAGCCTTTAATAACGACACGTTGGTCACGATATTCTTCTACGTCGACTTTTTCGAGTGCCTTCTCAAAAAGCATGGTCTCGAGATGTTCCAGGTCGCCAAACACCACGGTTCTTGCATAAGGTGCCATCCGGTTAGCCAATAGCATATAAGCCCATACCGGCACGATGGCATCGGCAGTACAGGTTATTGCGATATGCTTGCCTGCATATTGCTCCCAATTGTGTTCCTTAACAAATTGCCTAAAATCCTTCTCCCTCAACATTAGTCCCTGAAAAAGATTTTCTTTTATATCGTATAAAACCCTTTCCCCTTGTGGGTTAAGCGTGGCCAGATCGAAAGTGATCAATCCACTTTGCGCCACCTTATTAACTATATTTTCCTGAATTTCCATTTTGTGTTCATGATACATTATCTGCGATACTGGTCGGTATATCCGAAATACACAGGGTACAAAAAACCGGAAGCAATCTAAATCACTTCCGGTTACAAAGTTAAGAAATTAAGCTGTTAAAAGAACTTGA
>CAZFQV010000053.1:0-10253 GCA_964521175.1 uncultured Sphingobacterium sp. | reverse complement strand
GTTTTACCTCACCGGAAATCAATATCAAACGGGAGCCCGCTTCGTCACTGATTACACTAATGGCTTTAGCGATGCTCGTATTCTCGAATAAGAATCGTTTCAGGTAATGATATCCTGATTTTCCATCCACATATATCAGGGAGAACACTTTGTCGGGATCATATTTCTCAATCAGCAACAGATTATTATCGAAATGATTGCTCAGATCAAAGCTGCTTAATTCATAAATACCGTCTTTATTGAATGTCAGGATCCGGTCCTCTCCGTCAAACTCCCCCAGGTACTTCCCTCTTCCATCGACATTCAGTCTCTTCAGAATATCATCATACCATATCTTCCTTCCCGCAAGAGTAGAAACTCCTTTACTTTTCAGCACAACCTTCTTTATTGGGTACTTAGTTACGATATTCCCCATCGACCCTCTGCCCTTGATTGTCTGATCGGCAAAGTCTATATCAAATTGGAGCTTTTTTAGCTTAGAATGTGGCTTAAGCTGCACATGTATAGTCTCGGCCTCACCATTCGGATTAGCGCTGAAGTACAAGATCTTTGAGCCTTTGCCGCCCTTGGTCAGGTCATACTCCTTTTCTCTGGTCACTCCAAGTACAGAAAATCGCTTAATATATGAGGTGCCGCTATCTCCGTCTCTGTAAATCATGTTATAAACGGTACGCTCGTCATTTTTCTTAAATATCTGGGCATGGAGGATTCCTTTTCCGACAAATGTCTTTTCTGCAACTTTCGATACATTAAACTTCCCATCCTGCCTAAACACGATAATTTCATCTAAGTCAGAACAGTCTCCTACAAATTCATCCTTACGCAGGCTGGTGCCTATAAAACCATCTTCCCGATTCATATAAAGCTTCACATTAGCCAAAGCCACCTTAGCAGCTTCGACCTTGTCAAACTGCCTGATCTCGGTTTTCCGCTCACGACCGGATCCATATTTCTGTTTCAACCTTTCAAACCAGGCTATGGCATAATTGTTAAGATGCTTTAGATTTTTGTTCACTTCACGAATTTCATTCTCCAGAGATTTCAACTGCTCATCCGACTTTCGGAGGTCAAAGCGGGTGATGCTGCTCATCGGCTTGTCAATGAGTTTCTTATAATCCTCTGAAAGTATGGTCCGATAAAACTGCGGAAAAAAAGGCTCAAAAAGTCTGTGGAGCACCTCCGTGACCGTTTCAAAATTACCAGAGTTTTCATACTCAGGATTTTTATACATCCCTTCCTGGATAAATATCTTCAACAAAGAGCTGAAGAATATTTTCTCCTTAAGCTCAGACAGCTTAATTTCCAGCTCCTCCCTCAGTAAAGCTTTCGTGTGATTGGTACTCTCTATGAGAATATCGTTTACACTCATGAAGTAAGGCTTATCATCCTTGATGATACAGGTATTCGGAGAAACAGACACCTCACAGTCTGTGAAGGCATATAAAGCGTCTATGGTCACGTCGGGCGATATCCCCGCGGCCAGATGAATAATAATCTCTACATCTTTGGCAGTGTTATCTTCGATCTTGCGGATCTTTATTTTCCCTTTGTCATTAGCTGAGACTACGCTATCGATCAATCCACCGGTAGTTGTAGTAAAGGGAATCTGAGTAATGGCCAGTGTTTTCTTATCTCTCTCCACAATTTTCGCTCTAACCCTGACTCTTCCACCACGCATCCCTTCATTATAATTGCTGAAGTCAGCCATCCCGCCCATTGGAAAATCAGGCAGGATATCCGGGCGCTGCCCCCGTAACACCCCGATAGAAGCATCGAGCAGTTCCACGAAATTATGAGGCATAATTTTAGTAGCCAGGCCTACGGCAATCCCGTCAGCTCCCTGCGCTAACAGCAATGGAAATTTCACCGGTAAAGTAACTGGTTCCTTGTTCCTGCCATCATAGCTGGATTGCCACTGGGTAGTATCCGGATTAAACACTACTTCGTTGGCGAACTTTGACAAGCGGGCCTCGATATACCGCGGCGCGGCAGCCGAATCCCCCGTAACAGGATCGCCCCAGTTTCCCTGAGTGTCAATTAGCAGGTTTTTCTGGCCGATTTGCACCATAGCATCCCCTATGGAAGCATCCCCATGAGGGTGATACTTCATAGTATTACCAATTACATTCGCGGCCTTATTAAACCGTCCATCGTCCAATTCCTTTAGGGAGTGCAGAATGCGTCGCTGTACCGGCTTTAACCCATCATGAATGTGCGGAACCGCCCGGTCCAGGATTACATAAGATGCATAGTCCAGGAACCAATTCTCATATAAACCGGAAAGGCTTATTACATTATGTACGGACTTCCCGGCTGCTGAACTGCTTTCCCCATCTGTTATTTCTGTCTCTTCACTCATAATTGTATAGGCGGTAAATATAAATGATCATCTGGAAATGTAAGCTGGAAGTTTTAAACAGCATCGGAATAATCAGATGATTTAGTAGCAGGAATACTCTATGGAATAACTCAGCTTAAAAAACACGATGTCGAATTAAACTACTTCCGAAAGCTCTGCATCTACTAATTCGGGTACTTGTTCTTCACCGATAAAATCCACCTCTATCCGAAGATTCTTGATAATATGCTGCTGCCTGTCGGGAGTGTTTTTGCCCATATAATACTCCAAAAGGTTCTTGATTGCATGTTCCTTGACCAGAATCACCGGATCAAGACGAATATCGTTTCCTATGAATAACTCAAATTCCCCAGGTGATATCTCGCCCAATCCCTTAAACCGGGTGATCTCAGGTTTTACACCCAATTTATGAACCGCGCGCTGCCTTTCCTCTTCAGTATAACAATAGATGGTTTCTTTCTTGTTGCGTACCCGAAACAGGGGTGTCTGCAGAATCGAAACGTGTCCGGCCTTCACCAGGTCGGGGAAAAACTGCAGAAAAAAAGTCATCAGCAGCAAACGTATATGCATTCCGTCAACATCCGCATCTGTGGCAATCACGATATTGTTGTACCTCAGGTTATCCAGTCCGTCTTCTATATTCAGCGCATGCTGCAAAAGATTGAACTCTTCATTTTCATAGACGATCTTCTTAGTCAAACCAAAGCAATTAAGGGGCTTTCCTTTCAGGCTGAAAACGGCCTGAGTCATCACATCACGCGATTTAGTAATGGAACCACTGGCGGAGTCACCCTCGGTAATAAATAAGGTTGTTTCTTGCCGGCGTTCATGATTATCATCAAAATGAATTTTACAGTCCCTCAGTTTCTTATTATGCAAGGAGGCTTTCTTTGCTCTTTCGTTAGCAAGCTTTTTTATTCCGGCAATATCCTTGCGCTCTCTTTCAGACTGTAAGATACGTTTCAGCAGGGCATCGGCATCCTCAGCGTGTTTGTGAAGATAATCGTCCAAGGCCTTTTTTATAAAATCGTTTATAAAAGTCCGCACACTGGGCCCCTCAGGTCCCATATTTTGTGAGCCTAACTTGGTCTTCGTCTGGGATTCGAACACCGGCTCCTGAACGCGCACTGATATAGCAGAAACGATGGAGGCTCTGATATCCGACGCATCAAATTCTTTCTTATAAAACTCACGGATTGTCTTTACCACCGCCTCCCTGAAGGCGGCCTGATGCGTGCCGCCCTGGGTAGTATGCTGACCGTTTACAAATGAATAATACTCTTCGCCGTATTGCTGACCGTGGGTCAAAGCTACTTCGATATCGTCTCCCTTAAGGTGAATGATCGGATAACGAATCGTTTCTATATCTGTGTTCCGGGTCAACAGATCATATAGTCCCCGCTCAGAAAAATACTTTGTCCCATTAAAGTTAATCGTGAGCCCGGAATTCAGAAAAACATAATTCCATATCATGCTCTCCACAAACTCGGGGATATACCGGTAATGCCTGAAGATAGTGTCATCGGCATAAAACGTCACAGCAGTTCCGTTGCGTTGGCTGGTATCTGTCTCGGGAGCATCGTTTACCAGCACGCCACGCTCAAACTCAGCCTTCTTGGTTCGCCCGTCACGATAAGATTGCACGACAAATCCTGAGGATAGTGCATTTACAGCCTTGGTGCCCACCCCGTTCAGGCCAACCGACTTCTGGAAAGCCCTGGAATCGTATTTTCCGCCCGTATTGATTTTGGATACACAGTCTATGACCTTCCCTAGCGGAATTCCTCTGCCATAGTCACGGATCGAAACTTTTTTATCGGTAACTACTATTTCAATAGTCTTACCCGCACCCATCACAAACTCATCGATGGAATTATCTAGTATCTCTTTCAGTAATACATAAATCCCATCATCATAAGCCGATCCATCACCCAGCTTTCCAATGTACATCCCGGGACGCAACCGGATATGTTCTTTCCAATCCAGTGACCGGATACTATCATCACTATAATCTATTTCAGCCATATTAACTCAGGATAATTAACCGGATACAAATGTAAAATTTTGTGAGACCTGCAGTAGAGCTAAATATCAACATATACACAACAAAGTTCTCGGTATCCCGGAATAGGCCAACTGAACACTAAAAATAGCAACGAGAAGGCCCAATAAATTAACAAAAGGAGCGCAAATATAAATACTGTATACTAATCCATACACAAATACCGCTATACTGATCTGGTATAGAGTATAAAAACGCAATTGACTCATTTGAAATAATAAAAACCCATTCGGTCGTCATTTTTCGGAACAAGTTTGGTTATAAAAAAGTGGAATCAGCTAATGCAAACCAGCGATTAAAGAATTTAAATGGAATGAAGATACATTGACTAACCAAAATTTTAAAGCCATGAAAAAGACCTCAAAAAACCAACTCGTTAAACTTATCAATAAATTCGATCAACAATTATATACAATCCTAACCGCTGAGCTCGAGTCATTACGTATATCGCGACATAAAACAGGTCAAAATTCGACAAGCGAACAACTTCTCACAAACTAAACCTTATCCATAACAAGGAGGATCAGATTAAGACCCTCCTTGTTATTAAATTTTTCGAAGTCGGATAATCTTCAGACTGTGTAATAACCGAATAACCGGGTACGCCGGGTCAAATTCGAACCAGCGGCTGGCAAAGTTCACGTTATTGGGGCGTTTATGATGATTATTCTGGAACAATTCACCCAGCATCAGGAAATCCAGAGGCAGCGTGTTCTTGCTATGGTCATCATTATCGTAATTAGAGTAACCATATTTATGGCCGCACCAGTTTACCACTGCACCATGAATGGGCCCCATTAAAAAATGGATAGGCAATAATAGAAACATCCACCAATACGTTGCAAACTGAACGTAAAACGCAATATAAAACAGGATAAACACCGACCTGGTGATCCACAAATCGCCAATCTTATCGATCAGTGGCCAGGTAGGGTAACGATCCCTGAAAGCAGGCTCGGGTTCTATCTTAAACCGCACATAATCGAGATAAATATTCTTGGTTTTAATCATCAATCCTATAACATCCCGAAAGAAGTGAGGCGAATGGGGGTCCTTTTCGGTATCGCTGTAGGCATGATGCATCCGGTGCATAATTGCATATGCGCGAGGATTCAAAAATGAGGAGCCCTGGGAAAGAAAAGTCATCATGTAAAATGTCTTTTCCCAAAACGGACTCATTTTAAACATCCTGTGAGATGCATAACGATGTAAGAAAAAGGTCTGAAAAAATAGTGACAGGAACCAGTGACAGAGAAAGAAAATGAGAATAATCATGGATAAAATCGCGTTATGTATTCAACGTACTACGTTATACATATACGTCTTTAATGTAAATCGGAATTAAATGGCTGATTTGAATTAATTACAAAGATGGGAATAATTATCAGAAAAGCTTGTATAAACTTAACGAGAATAGGCTAAATAACTCTTGTCGGGCTTAGCGTCCGAAATCATCCTGTACTCTTACGATATCTGCTTCATCAGACGGCTTCGCTGGATCGGTATGCTGCCAAATCTCTGCTACAACCGCCCAATTATGCAAACCGACCAGGCGATGGCGCTCGCCTTGATGTATTTTTACCTGTTGACCCGCCGAGTAATCGCGTAATTGACCTTCTTTGTCCGTCGGGCTCACGACCACTCCAACGATCCCTCTAACAACTTGCCATATCTCTGCCCTGCGATGATGATATTGCCAGGATAAGCGCTTTCCCGGAGCCACTACTAAAACTTTGGGGCTTAACTTTCCTGCGATCTTGAGTTTTTCAATAGCAGTTCCGTTGAAATATTGATCGGCAAACTGCTGAGCCTGCTGTTCATCGATCACAAAAAAACCACCCCAGGGGCGCGATTGATCTTCGGAGACGATAGTAAATCCCTGATTTACAAGATCATTTTTGACTGTGATAAAAAATTCTTTCTTAGTTATTTCCGTATCCATCTGTTGATACAAATATAACTTTTATAACAGAAAATAACGAGCTCTGATTTACAACGTCATTGATGCCGGTGCAATCGCTAATTCAAAAGACCGAGAGTGACCTTCCAGGTACCGGCTTCCTTAATTTCGAAGTCAAATGCCTGCTCCGAAACCGTCAAACGTACCCTACAGGGAAATACCACGTCCAGCAATTGAATGCTCATTCCCCTCCCTGATTTGGCAAGCTCTCTGGTCATATTGTAACTCCCGCTGAGCAGCGCAATTCCGGTAATCTCGGCAGGTGGTAATGGAGCGCTACTTAACATGCCAGCACCTCCTGAGGCGTTTGTTGCGTCAATCTGAATGATATTCTCCGTCATGCGACTATCCTTTCTAATATCCACCCGGCTAATCTTATCAGATTTTTCATGGATTACATATGCCTTTTCCACTTTTTTCTTGTCCTTAACTGATTTCGTATCCTGGGCTATTGCAATTGTGGAAAAGAATAGAAAGACCATCAAAACATTAAGATAAGCAATGGTATTCTTCATGATTGAGATTGTTAAATGATATAAAACTGACCTATCGTCGTTTTCTATTGAGCAATAAAAATTCCTATCTTCCAGAACCCAGGCTCTTTAATTTCGAACTCAATGATCTGTTCAGAGACTGTCATTCTTGCCCTGTAAGGATAAACCACATCTAATAATTGCATTACCACGCCCCTTCCCGACTTAGAGATATCGCGTGTTGAGGCATAACTGCCCAGCATCGGAATAATTTCAGTGATCTCAGCTGGAGGCAATACAGGTTGCTCGCGTCCCATCAAGATAGATCCTCCGGTGACATTTAACGCTTCGATCTCAATGATATTTCCGGTTGCTTTTGTTTCTTTTCTAAAGCTCGCCCTGGTCATTAACGGGCCCTTCTCATAAATTAAAAAGGCCTTCTCCTGCTTCGAATGCTTTCTTTTACTGCCCGGAGCTTCATCGGTCTTATCCTGTGCCAAAATAACAAAGGGTAATACGGCTAGCAAAATAGCCAAAAAAAAGGTTGGTTTTCTCATAATTGACCCTGCACAATATATAAATATAAATAAAGAAAATGGCTTATACAATAAATATTCAACCCGGAGAGTCAGGATAGTTACGGTAAATTAAGTACAGGCATTCAGGTCAAAATCCTAACTTGCAGCAGAAAGATTATGTCCATGGTTTTTAAATGTCTTCCAAACCGGCTATCTAGTAGTTTACTACTAATGATTTTGTTCCTCTCAACTCAACTGGTCGATGCCCAGATCAAGAACATCATAAAAGTTGCTGACGCTGTCTTAGATAGTTATATCGGCCGATACGCACCGGCACCCGATTTTATTCTGGAGTTTACAAAAGAGAAAGATCATTTAATATTAACGATCAGAGGCCAGGCTCCCATCCCATTTTTCCCTGAATCACAATCCAAGTTCTTTATTAAAGAAGATCCGGCAATTACTGTGGAGTTTATTAAAGCAAAAGATGGCACCATTAATAAGGTTATTATGACTCAGGGAAGGATAATGACCGCAAATAGAATAGGCATCGAGAATTATAATCCTAACAAACAATATGACGTTGAGCAGCTAAAAACGGATTTTAATTTTTTACGGTCTACATTGGAGAGAGTGCATCCCCGGCTATATGATTTTACACCCAAAGGCCAGCTCGACCGCTCTTTGGACAGCTTATATTCTGCCATCGATGCGCCCATGAATGAGATACAATTCAGATATTTTTTAATGCCGTTAATTGCGGCAATTCATGACGGTCATTTGTCATTGACTCAGTCTGTGGATTTTAGCCAGTACCGCCCAACCTTACTACCGCCTTTTATTTTATACTATGAGGGGGAAAAGGCGTACATTCTAGACAGTTCCGATTCCCTATTGAAGCCGGGAACGGAGGTTTTGTCGATTAATGGGATTTCATCAAAAAGCAGAATCAACAATACGTTAGCACGAGTAAGCGGTGACGGTGTGCATCTGAATGTCCAGTACTATCTGGCCAACAGGGCAATGAATTGGTTTTCAAATGAACTACCCTATTGGTTTAATGTCAGCAGCTATAACCTATCCTTACTAGAAGCCAACAATAAGGAAGTTGATGTACAGGTGGAGGCTATTGACATGGATGAATTTGTAAAGCAAATGCCACCGTCGGCAAGTGTTAAGGATCAAATCAATATTCCGGGTAAAGGACAACCCGCTGTTTTATCCTATCCGAGACTTGATTTCCCTAATGACTCTTTACGCAATGCGTTCCTTAGCAAGACGTTTTCTGATCTGAAAAAACAAAAAGTAAATAAGCTGATTGTTGACTTAAGAGGCAATGGGGGCGGAAGTCCGGACGACACAGCTTACCTGTTAAAATATTTACTGAGCAAAGACTTTATCTATTCGCAAACAACAGCAATTCCTGAATATACTTACTTAACGCAGGAAACCAGAGTGGACCAAGATAGATTTAGAGGTAAAATGTATTTTCTAATCGATGGTGGGTCGTTTTCATCCACAGGGCATTTACTTTCTCTCATCCAATATTATAGAGCAGGTCAAATTATCGGGGAGACCAGTTCAGGGAGTTACTCTTGCAATACGAATGGATTTCCTTATGTATTTCCCAATACCAGGTTAGTGCTAAACTGCCCGGATGGAATTTACGAGACTGCTGTTAGGGGGCATAACCGAGCTGCCGGCATTGTGCCTGATTACGAAATAAAAAAGTCATTTTTTGACGTGTTAAATAAGGTCGACCCCCAAATGGAATTTGCCAAGAAGCTGGCCGCGAACTAAATTCACGTCGGTTTAGTCTTAGTTCTTGAATTGATACCAATAATTTCTCCGATTTATTGACGAACGCTATATGGGAGAAAGTGATTTCTCACACCAGCAAGATTCTACGGCAGTCAGCCGTCGTTCCGCACATGCTATTTATCGTTCAGGCAGCGCTCATCGCCAAGATTGCAATAAAAGCCATCAAAATGTAACATTTTAACAACAGGAGCACTTTGCCTTACCCCCTGCACCGCTGCAGTTCGTCTATAATCCCAAATAAATAACCCTAAATAAATTAAATTATGAAAAAAAACTACTTGTTTAAGTGGCTTAGGAAAGGACTGGCGCTTTTGCTTCCGGCAGTTCTTGTATTTGCCGGGAATGTGTCTGCTCAGACCATTACCATTACTGGTAAGGTGACAGACTCCAAAACAAACGAATCTCTTCCGGGAGTACTGGTAAAGATCCAAAACACAACGATTGCCACTTCTACTAATATAGATGGTAATTATACAATTCAGACATCTTTAACGCCTACTCAGAATGTTCTGGAGTTTTCTTATCTAGGATACACTACCCAAACAAAGACTTTCACCCGGAGCGGTGCTTCTGTTGTGGTCAACGCCGGACTTGTTGAATCTGCGGTTGGCCTCGACGAGGTGATTGTTACCGGAACGTCGGAAGGTACAACCCGTCGTCAGTTAGGTAACTACGTGGGCACAGTTTCTGCAGAAGAGTTGAATAAAGGTTCTCAGGGCAACGTGCTCTTGGGTATGCAGGGCAAGGTTGTCGGAGCACAGATATCCCAAAACCAGGGTGATCCTGCAGGTGGTATCAGTGTAAGACTTCGTGGTATTAGCTCTATCATTTCTTCAACCGAGCCCTTATATATCATAGACGGTGTAGTTGCCAATAACTCTACTACAGGTACCGGTCAGCAGAACCGTCTTGTGGATATCAATCCCCAGGACATAGAAAGAATAGAGGTACTTAATGGTGCAGCCGCAGCCGCTATTTATGGCTCCAGGGCTAACGCAGGGGTAGTACAGATATTTACTAAAAGAGGCAAAACCGGTGCGCCTGTTGTGAGCTTCTCAAC
>CAZFQV010000052.1:0-10450 GCA_964521175.1 uncultured Sphingobacterium sp. | reverse complement strand
ACGCCAACGGTGGTGGAACTCTGAAGTTATAATGCAGCGCTTCGAGCCGACCGTAGTGTTTTGCAAGTCTGGTCTCTGCGAACTGCTTATAATCTTTATTTTCCACCTTACTCCAGGCGACTTCAGAAAGAGCGAATAGTCTTGGAAATATCTGAAATTGAAGCTTTGAGAAAGTCGGAACATATTCTGTCCATAGGTTTCCCTGTACGCCGATTACAAATTTCTGCTCATCAGGACTGAGAGCGATAGAGACGGGGTCGTAGGTATAAGTATCTTCCAATGAAGCGTAACGAGGGAATGAAACAGGCTCCTGGCTATTTCTGCTAAAGTAATGATCGAAGTACATCCCGTTGGTCTGCGGACTCATAATAACATTGTGTTTTTGCTTTGCTGCAGCAATCCCGCCCTGTTCGCCCTGCCAGCTCATTACCGTGGCATTCGGCGCAATACCTCCTTCCAGAATCTCATCCCAACCAATAATGCTCCGGCCCTTGGAGTTGATGAATTTCTCCATCCTTTGGATAAAATAACTCTGAAGTTCGTGCTCATTTTTTAGATTAAGCTTACGCATCAGGTCCTGGCTGAATTGCGATTCGACCCAGGGCTGTTTATTGGCTTCATCGCCGCCGATATGGATATACTTACCGGGGAAAAGTGCCATCACTTCGGTCAATACACCTTCCAAGAAAGTAAATGTTTCTTCTGTCGGACAGTAAATGCTGTTTCCTCGATTGGGATTCTTAGAATTAGCGGCGGGGATACATCTTAATTCAGGATATGCTCTTAAAGCAGCATCAGAATGGGCCGGCATCTCTATTTCAGGAATAATATTAATAAACCGTTCTGAAGCATATTGGACTACATCGCGTATTTCATCCTGGGTGTAAAAGCCCGTGTATGGTACATCATCCGGCCAGTCCCTATTCCCCCCGAATGAGGTTTGCATTCTTGTTCCTCCGATTTCAGTGAGTTTAGGGTACCTCTTGATTTCAATCCGCCAGCCCTGGCCGTCAGTTAAATGCCATTGGAAATTATTCAACTTATAAGCAGACATGATGTCAATAACCTTTTTGACCTGCGCGACTGTGAAAAAATGTCGGGCTACGTCGAGCATCATACCCCGATGCCGGAATCTCGGCTGATCCTCTATGACAAAACAAGGCAGTTCCACACTTCCCTGAGGCTCAACGGGAAATAGTTGCATGAACGATTGTATTCCATAAAATAATCCCGCACCCTTACCGATAATCATCATCTTTCCTGGCTCTGAGATGAGTTTATAGCCCTCTTCCGGAAGATTCTCAGATCCGACACTAGTTAAAATGAGGGTATTACCCTTCTTGCTTAGCCGCGCTTTTGGATTGTACTCACTCAGTTTATTGTTGAAATGCTGGTTGTTTAACAAGAAGTCTCTGAGAAGAAGAATTGACTTGTCATTGAGGTTATCCGCTTTTATCTGCGTCAATTGACTGAAAATGAATTTTCCTTCAGACTTTTTTACTGAAAATGGTGCCGGAATGATTCCCAGGTTAGGATCATCATTCTGGGCAAGCAGAAATGTACTCTGCAATAGAAAAATCAATATCAGGATGCAGCATCCTGAGTAGCTGAGGTTAGAGAATGTTGATTTTTTCATTATGAAAGTGATTAAGTCTAAGAGTATGGTCTAATTCATCAAAAGAAGCTCGTCTTTCATGCATTGCTCACGGGATTATTCTGTGAATAATTAAAGGTAATAATCCCTGAATAAAATATTAATAGTTTTTTTTTACATTAGACTTTGCAAATATTAACCGTCAGGAAAATCCTAATATGTCCTGAACAATTTTTCAAAGTGGCAACAGCAACTAATACCGAAGGTATTCTGTCTCAAACCGAACCGATGCAAAACTCAGTACGCATTGGTGCGATTGATATTCTGAGAGCCATAACTATGGTTCTTATGATTTTCGTTAATGATTTCTGGACCCTTAGAGACATACCCGAATGGCTGGAGCATGCCAAGAAAGGTGTGGACGGTATTGGCTTCTCAGATGTTATTTTCCCGGCCTTTTTGTTTATCGTTGGCCTATCACTTCCCTACGCTGTAGAAAATCGACGTAAGAAGGGACATTCTGACCTGAGTCTCGTTAAACATATCTTGTACCGCACACTGGCCCTTCTGGTGATGGGCGTATTCCTGGTGAATGGTGAGAGCGTGAACGCCGCAGCGACTGGAATTCCACGAGGGATATGGAATCCGCTCTGCTGTCTTTGCTTCATTTTAATCTGGAATGCATGGCGAGAGGGGAGTAATCGGCTTGTTCAAAATACGTTGAGGGCTGCAGGCATTATTATCTTATTGGTAATGGCATTTATCTATCGGGGTGGACCGGAAGGTGCTGCGAGATTTGCACCTCACTGGTGGGGTATTCTGGGCCTGATAGGATGGGCCTATCTGGCAAGTGCTCTGATCACGGTTTTTGCCAGAAATAATTTTTATATACTGCTGATGGGGTGGTTATTCTTTAGCATATTAAGTATGGCTTCAAAAGCCGGCTACGTTCCGTATATCGGGATTCCTGATGCAATTTCAGGCGGTACTTTAGCAGGCTTGACCATGGGTGGAGTAATAGCGTCCTTCGTTTTCAGATATTATGTACAAGCGAAAGAAAACAGCAGGCTGACAGTCATATTTTTGCTCGCCTCGGCAGGGCTTATCCTGCTTTCCATAATAACGAGACCTTATTGGGGACTCGCCAAGCTCGGAGCCACACCAGCCTGGCTTTTCCTTTGCAGCGCTTTTACCCTGCTTGCCTTTACTTTGATATATTGGCTTGCCGATGTCTGGAAAAAGGCCGCCTGCTTTAAATTTATTAAGCCGGCTGGTACGGATACCTTACTCTGCTATCTCATTCCTTATTTCTTATATTATATTTTCAGGATTGTTGGATTAAAATTTCCGGAACTTATTTTAACCGGGGGTATCGGGCTTTTCAAATCACTTTGTTTTGCCTTATTATGCGTATTAATAACTAAAGGGCTGAACATAATGGGTGTGAAACTAAGGATTTGATGACCGGAGCTGAACATGGTTTTGCATCTTCAATGAGTAACGATTTTATATAATTGTAAAACTTTAATTTCTATTCTGTTTCGATTTCAATTTTTTTTCCCTAGACTTAACAACTAATTTCAACGGAAGCATGAATTTTTGCCGGATTGAAGTAGGGATAGTACTTTAACGCTGAAATAATCAAACAACCTAAATACACCTAAAACAATGAGTAGTACAACAAACGAAATTCTCCAAAGTGCAGCTTTTAAAAAGCTGGTAAGAAACAGATGGGTAGTCTCTCTGACATTTACTTTTATTATGCTCTTCGTCTACATTGGCTTTCTGCTGGTTGTAGCCTATGATAAGGGATTGTTAAAGATGCCGATTGGCGATTCCATAAATCTGGCGATTATTGTCGGTCTGAGTATTATAGTATTTGCCTGGCTTATAACCGGAGTTTATGTTTACTGGGCCAACAATTATTATGATGCAGCGGTATCAGAAATTAAAAAAGAGATCTAAAAATTACACCTGAATTTCTATAAAACTATGTCTTTAAATTTACTTCTTCAGGCTTCGCCTTCAGGAACAGCATCCACTTTGGGAACGGCAAATCCAGTATCTATCGTAATATTTTTTGTGTTTGTTGCCGTTACCCTCTATATTACCTATTGGGCGGCTAAAAAAACTAAAACCGGTTCGGAGTTCTATGCTGCCGGCCGTAATATTTCAGGCTTTCAAAATGGACTGGCACTTTCCGGCGACTACATGAGTGCAGCTTCGTTTTTGGGTATTGCCGGAATGGTAGCGACAAAAGGCTACGACGGACTTATTTATTCAATTGGCTTTCTGGTGGGCTGGCCATTGATTATGTTCCTCGTTGCAGAGCCGCTGCGTAATCTCGGGAAATACACCTTTGCCGATGTTGTGGCATTCCGGCTTAAACAACGTCCTATCCGGATAGCTGCTTCAGTGGGATCGCTGCTGACGATCGCTTTTTACCTTATTGCCCAAATGGTCGGAGCCGGAAGCTTAATTAAAACGCTTTTCGGACTTAATTATGAGATAGCTGTGGTAGTTGTCGGTGTGGTGATGACCTGTTACGTACTTTTTGGAGGGATGCTTGCCACAACCTGGGTACAGATAATTAAAGCGGTTCTCCTGCTGGCCGGGGCGACTATTCTCGTTATCCTTGCAATGAATAAATTCCATTTCAATGTAGGAGAGCTATTTATTTCCGTAAAAGAGCAATATGGAGCAGATATGTTAGCCCCGGGCGGATATATTTCAGATCCGCTTGATGCATTATCATTAGGCTTAGCATTAATGCTTGGTACAGCTGGGCTTCCTCATATCTTGATGCGTTTTTATACTGTTCCGGATGATAAGGCTGCACGTAAATCAGTCTTTGTTGCCACAGGCTTTATAGGATACTTCTATATTCTTACCTTCTTTATCGGTTTTGCCGCATTGGCATTAGTAGGAAAGGTACCTATTGAAGCGCTTGATAAGGGCGGTAATATGGCAGCCCTGTTGCTCGCTGAACATGCCGGAGGCGGCGCTTTCCTTGGCTTTATCGCTTCGGTGGCATTTGCCACTATTTTAGCAGTAGTTGCCGGACTAACCCTTTCAGGAGCCTCTACGATCTCACACGACTTATACGTCCATGTCGTGAAACGTGGGGTTGCCGATGAGAAGGGAGAAATGAAAGTTGCCAGGAGAGCCACAATTTTCCTTGGAGTGCTGGCAGTTTCTCTTGGACTGATCTTTAAAGGGCAAAACGTCGCATTTATGGTTGGACTAGCTTTCTCCATAGCCGCAAGTGCGAACTTCCCGGCCCTGCTGATGTCCATCGTATGGAAAGGCTTTACCACTAAAGGCGCTGTTTGGTGTATGATAACCGGGGCGTCACTTTCGCTCATTTTGATTGTAATTAGTCCGACGATATGGGTTGAAATTATCGGAAACGAAGAAGCTATATTTCCGCTGAAGAACCCGACCATTGTGTCCATGACCTCTGCCTTTATCGTAGGGATAGTTGTCTCGTGGTTATGGCCAGAGAAGGAAGCCTCAGACAAATTCGAAAGCGAAAAGCTCAGAACCTATTTAGGCGTCGGTTCAGAAATGTAATTCTGAGTAAGACTATTGTTTAACATTTAAATAAGAGAGATATATGAAACGTAGAGATCTTATTAAAGGCTTGACAGTGCTGCCTTTAGCAGGCGGCGTACTTGCCAGCCGAAGTGCAGGTGCATCCAATCTGCCCTCCGCAGCGGTGGCAAAAAGGGATCTGTTTAAGGAGTTAGGAATCAGGACATTTATAAATGGCCGTGGTACTATTACTTTTATGACAGGATCACTTATGCAGGATGAAGTACTAGAGACAATAAAGGGTACATCTAAGTCATTCTGCATGCTTGACGAGCTCCAGGATAAAGTAGGTGCAAAAATCGCGGAGTGGACGCATGCTGAGGCGGCTACGGTCACGTCGGGGGCATTTTCAGCGTTAATGCTCGGCATGGCGGGAGTGCTGACCGGGCTGGATGCAAAAAAGGCAGCGATGCTTCCCCATTTAGAAGGCACAGGAATGAAGACCGAGGTGATTATGCAGAAAGGGCATGACATCGGATATAATCAAGCACTCACAAATTGCGGTGTTAAGATCATTCAGGTAGACGGCGTAGAAGAATTGGAGAGGACAATCTCCGACCAGACGGCCCTAATGCACTTTTTAAATGCAAATGCCAATAATGGGAAAATTAGTCACGAGGAATGGATTAGAATCGCTAAGAAGCATAATATTCCTACCATGGTTGATATGGCCGCAGATGTTCCTCCCGTTGAAAATCTGTGGAAATTTAATGATATGGGTTATGATCTGGTCTGCTGTTCGGGTGGCAAAGCTATTCGCGGGCCGCAAAGCTCAGGTATTTTGATGGGAAAAAAGGATCTGATTGCTGCTGCACGACTGAGTGCTTCTCCTCGTTCTGACACCATTGGTCGCGGACATAAAGTCAATAAAGAAGAGATCTTCGGACTGTATGTTGCTCTTGAGAAATTTATCAGAGATGGCGACAGAGAATGGAAGTTATGGGAAGATCAGATCGCGACTATTGAGAACGCAGTGAAAGATATAAAAGGAGTGAGCACCAGAGCATTTGTTCCGCCCTTTGCAAATCATGTTCCTACCCTTGAAGTTAAATGGGATCCGGCAGTGGTAAAATTGACCACTCAACAGATGCAATTGAATCTAAGGAATGGAAACCCTTCTATCGAGATTAACCCGGGCCGTAATAGCGTTCAGATCGCTACGTTTGTAATGGTGCCTGGTGAAGAAAAGATTGTAGCCAGACGCTTAAGGGAAGAGTTGTCAAAAGCCTGAGGCCGGAGCAAGTGCGCGCATGAAGCTCGTACTAATTTTATCTGCATAAATAAAAAGCCTGATCATCATTCGACGATCAGGCTTTTTATTATCTAATTCTTGGCAGAATTGATAGTCGATATAAATTAATGTACCACCATATTGGAGAACGGAATCACGTAAGCCTGTAAGAAGACCATTATTCCAACCAGGGTTGCAAGGGCTATACTATGAAAAAACACGTAGCGTAATATCTCACCTTCATGACCGTACCAGTTGGTTGCGGTACTGGCTACCACAATACTTTGCGCATCCACCATTTTACCCATGACGCCGCCAGCACTGTTAGCTGAGGCCATGAGGATGGGACTTACACCGGTTTGCTTGGCGGTAATGGTTTGCAGACTTCCGAAAAGCACGTTAGAGGCAGTATCAGAGCCCGTCAGGGCGACGCCGAGCCATCCAAGCAAAGTGCCAAAGAAAGGATACAGTACCCCCGTTTTAGCGAGAGCAAGCCCTAAGGTAGCATCTGCACCGGAATACTTCGTTACATAGCCAAGCGCCAGCATTGCCGCAATGGTGATAAGAGAAAATCTGACCTGCCATAAGGTTCGGGTATATACTTTAAGCATTCCTTTAAAAGAATATCCTATTGCAAAGCCAGCCAGTATCGCCGCTACCAGAATACCGGATCCTGTTGCCGACAACCAATTTAGTTTAAATATGGCATCCTCGGTTTTAGCCGGAGTGTCAGCTGTCGGTAATGGCGCAATAGGAGGGGTGCGTTCAACTAATTGATGAAGATGGGACACCTCGAATTGCGGAGCTGAAATTGAGTTTAATGCATTTTTGACCGTCGGTACACCCCATGCGAAGATGAAAATAACCAGAATCAGCCATGGAGTCCAGGCCCTGATAATATCTTTCCGTTCAACCTTTTCCAAGCCGGTTTCTGCGGCCACTACGTCATCGGCTTCAGGTAACTTCCATATTGTTTTAGGTTGCCAGAATCTTAACAACACAATAATGGATATAATGGAGGCCAGGGATGCGAAGATATCTACCAGCCACGGCCCGTGATAATTTGATACCAAAAACTGGGTTAAGGCGAAAGATAATCCGGCAGTAAATGCGGCAGGCCACACCTGAATCATTCCCCTGAATCCAGCCATAGCCCAGATTACCCAAAACGGAACGATAAACGAAAATAAAGGTAACTGCCGTCCTACCATAGCGGATAGTTTCAATACATCGATATCAGTTACCGCAGCAAGCGCAATAATAGGGGTCCCCAGCGCACCAAATGCAACCGGGGCCGTGTTGGCAATCAACGCCAGCCCACAGGCCGCCAAGGGCCTGAAACGAAGCTGTATAAGAATGGCAGCTGTAATTGCTACCGGTGTCCCAAACCCAGCCGCGCCTTCGAAAAATGCGCCAAAAGCGAATGCGATTAGGATCACCTGTACCCTCGGGTCGGGGGCGATATTCGATAAATGGCGCCGAATGGTCGTAAACAGGCCTTTATCCACCGTCAGCTGGTAGAGGAATATCAAGTTAAGGACAATCCAGCCTATTGGGAATAATCCGTAGGCTCCCCCATATATGGTACTCGCTGCAACAGCAGTTCCTGGCATATTGAAAGCGAAAAGAGCCACCGAGGCAGCTACAATGAGGCCTAGTATTGCTGCGATGTGAATGCGCATCTGGAAGATGGCGATTGAACTAAGCAGAACGACTATCGGTAATGCGGCAAGTAAGGTGGATAATAACGCATTATCCATTGGGTCATAGTTTTGAAGCCAAATTTGTTCCATCGTTTTAAATTTTACGCATCACGTCTAAGCGTATCTTGTGTTTTAATTAACCTTATATAAAAATAAAGGGAACAAGACGAGTCATTCCCTTTTTAAATCAATATCTATAATTATTTCAGAGGATCTCTGGGGCTATTTTGTAATTCGAATAAGCATTCGATCTCAACCGGAATATTGTCTGGTAAGGAGCCAAATCCTATGGCACTTCTTACTCCCACGCCGTGCTCAGGTCCCCAGACCTTTGCGAATAACTCGCTGCAGCCATTGATAACATAGGGATGTCTTTCAAAATCGGCAGTGCTGTTTACCATGCCCAATACTTTGATTACTCGCTTTACTTTATTCAGACTACCGAGGTTCGTTTTTATCGTCGAGAGTATGGTCAGCCCCACCTGTTGCGCGGCCAGTTTCCCCTGTTCGATGTCGATATCTTTACCGATTCTGCCTTTCATCAGCTCCTTATTATTCAGCACGGGGCCATGTCCAGATACGTATAGATATTTACCGTCAATCACATACGGCTTGTAAACTCCAATAGGTGCAGGTGCCGGAGGAAGGCTTAAGCCGGTTTTTTCGAAATTCTGATCTGGTGTTGAATTTTGCATAAATTTCAAGTGTTAAATGTTTGTTAGGTGTAAGAGTTCAGGTTTAAAGATTCAATGTTACCGAATAACAATTAGTTCTTAAAGCCAATCCTTATTTCGGTAAAGTTATTTTCCATATCCTGCCTCCTGCGGAGTTGGCAGCACCATGTTCAATCACATAAATCTTATTGTCCAGGAGTACAGCGTCAACGGGAGCATTGAAATTATTGGCAATGCTGGTAGTCTTCATATAGAAGTTATCAGCGGCCTTATTGTATTCCATTTTCAGATGGAGCAGATCCTTTCCTTCTTTTCTGAAGGCATTTGCACCCGGCCGGTCAGCACCTCCTCCATACCTAAAAACGAAACCATCTCCTCTGAATTCGGGTGCAAGAACTTGTCTGGTATCAAACGTAAGCCCCAAAGGCACACAATGTGCGTTAAAAGTGCTCACTGTTCTACCGGTAATGTCCCCATCAACGATTTTACCAGTTGCGATGTCACGGTATTCATTTGCCGCGGGTCCCAGATTCTGGACTCCCGGTGAAAATTTCACACCAGCCGGGACTTTTGGAAAATCAGGATCGTCCCTGAAATATTTCACAATCCATGCATGGGCACCTGGACTGATAAAAGGATCGGTTGCCGGATCAGGAACCCATGGGGAGAACTGTTGCGGATTTTCAACGCCGGCCATTTGCCATGGAAAGCCATAATGATGCCCCTGTCTGATCCAAAACATTTCTTCCGATTGATCATAGTCGCCGGAGTTCACAACGCCGAACAGATTATGATCCTTATCGAAAGCCATATCATACGCATTTCTTATTCCTTCAGCGTAGAGATAGCCCATATCCTTTAATTTAGATGCCTCAGCGGGTAACAGCAAATTCTCCGAGTTTACAGGGAACCTGAACACGTTGGATGTCAGTCCATTATCCCTAGCATTTGGATAGGCGCCTCTATTGTCCTGAACTTCACCGTGATCTGTGCGAGCGCCAGAATTGACAAAGATATATTTCTTGTCAGGACTGATTTCCAGCGCGTTCCAGCCATGGTCGAACGTAGTAGCATTTGTGCCATATTCCACAGTGTTAAATACTTCAGTCATTACCGGCTTGACCTTTGACAGGTCATATTTCACCATTTTGCCCTTAGTGCCTTTGCCTCCGTTGGCGCTTATGTTTCCACACAGAAAAAGCGTGTTATCTAAAAATACAGCACCTTGAAGCCGGGTAATCCCATGATCTTCAGCAGTAAATATCTTGTGCTCGGCGGCTTTCGGACTATCGAAATCTGAAATCCGGAAAACATTGCCATCAAAAGTAGAATACCAGAACTCTCCGGTTTTCGGATTACGGATTAGTCGCACACCCAGCGGACCAATATCCATTACTTTATCGATAGTGATGTCGGGTCTTAATGCTACCGGCGTGTTAATCGGGGCAGCAGGTCGATTTTGAGCGTCTGCATAAAAAGAACATGACAAAAACAGGGCAAGGAGCCCTGTTTTTGCGAAGTTGCAATGAGATGAAATCATTGTTTTGGATTAGTATAATTGAATTTGTTATTGATTTTTAATTTGCAGGTCTTGGCCGTGGCGGATTCGGTATTACATTGGGCTCCGCTATACCATTCAGGTTGTACACGATAC